>CAJFOC010000030.1 GCA_904395815.1 uncultured Holdemania sp. | reverse complement strand
TGCGTCCTCTGAGTTGGCTCTCTCCGAAAGAAAAACTTGCCGCTTTCTTCGATTCTCTTACTGTACAAGATGTTTGACAAACCTACAAGGTTCGTTGAACAGAAGTCCGATTCGCTCTGCGTTTCTACCCTCATATCCCCCTGGCAACCATCGGTTGACACCATGCCAGCCTGCATTGGTAGCCAGAATCTTCTGTATTACGATATAATGCAGTTGAAATCAAGGAGGATAACATTCATGCTTGCAGAACAGATTCAGCGAATGCGAAAAAGCCGCGGCCTCTCGCAGGAAGAGCTGGCCGACAAGATCGGCGTTTCCCGTCAGGCCGTATCCAAATGGGAAAGCGGTCAGAGTCAGCCGGATATTGACAGGCTTCTGGCACTGAGCGATTTCTTCGCCGTCAGCGTCGATACCTTATTAAAAGGCAGTGAAGGAAAAGAAGAACAACAGCAAAGCCATCCGATGATCTGGGTCGCGGCAGCTACGGCAGCCAACGCTGCCGGAGTGCTGATCGGTTGTGCATCCTGGTCTTCAACGCAGCAAACCGGCAGTCTGATCGCCGGACTGATCCTGCTGATTCTGGGCGTCATGATCTACGCCATCGGCCTGTTTCAGTGTCCTGACCCGCAGCGAAAGCGGATGAAGGTCAAGTTCTGGAAAATCAACGTCTGGCTTGTCTGCTTCATGCCGATGGCTCTGTTCTATAACATTGCGTTTCAGGGAATTCCCGCTCCCTATCCCTTGCTGAACGCCAACACCTTCATCCCGTTTCTTCTGTTCTGGCTTGTCTATCTGATCACCGGCATGGCGGTCATGATGACGCAGATCCGCAAGGAAAAACAGCATGGGTGGTAATCCGATGGCAAAACAAGGTCGTTTCCCGGTTGGAAAACGACCTCGTTTTGTTTCTGCTTTTTTATTCTGAATCCGGTTTCGGAGTGCGTTGCACCGCAGGCCGCATGGCCGTTTTGCTGAAAATGACGATAACCTTGAAAAAGTCGCCATCCGTTTCAATGCTGAACTGAGCTTTCTGAATCTCGGCAAACCCCTTGGCAATCGCCAGTCCCAGTCCGGAGCCCTCCGTATTGCGCGATTTGTCGCCGCGGACAAACCGCTCCACAATATCGTTAGGATCAAAATCGATCTCGGTTTTGGAAATGTTGCGAACGGACAGAATCACCTCGTCCTCCCGTTCCACCAGCGTCAGATAGACTCTGGAACCGGGCAGCGAATACTTGGCCGCGTTGGAAATGAGATTTTCCACGATCCGGTAGGTTTTCTGCGAATCCAGCGGAACGATCATGTGTTCCCGTCCAAACGACGTTTTCATCGTCAGACCGGCCTTTTCAATCTGCGGCGCCAGCTCAAACAACGTCTGAGAGATCAGCGCCACCAGATCAACATCCACGATTTCCAGCTTGACATCGCCGCTGCTGGCCTTGCTGGCTTCAAACAGATCTTCCACCAGGTGCTTCAGCCGCAGCGAATTGCGTTCCAGCACTTCCAGATATTCTTTTCTGACCGCTTCATCCGGTTCCTGCTTCATCAGATCAATATAGGAAATAAGCGAGGTCAGCGGCGTTTTCAGATCATGGGACACATTGGATAACAGTTCCGTTTTCATCTTCTGACTTTTTGTTTCTTCCTCGATCGCCGTCTGAAAGCCATGCCGCAAAGCGTCCAGCTCCGGAGCCAGCGGTTCGAAAATCCCCAGCTCTTCCCTCACCGGCGTCTGCAGATCGCCCTCCGCCATGCGCCGGGTACACCGCAACAGCGTTTCATAATCGGATTTCAGCCGCCGCAATGACCGCATGATAATCAGATAAAGAAAGACCGTATACAGAATCACTGCCAAAACATCATTCAGAAACAGACACAGCGCTCCCAACAGCACCACGTTGACCAGCATCAGTCGGATCAATCGGGAATGCGCCTTTTCGGAAAAATCCACCGTGAAGCATTCCTTCATCCACTGCTTCACTGTCTGCAACGCCCTTCTGATCTGACGCCATCCCTTTTTCCACAGATCGATGCTGATCAGCTTGGCTGAGGTAGCCTGCCAGCCGCAGACAAAAGCGCTGCGAATCCAGTAAACGGTACAGAACAGGCCGAATCCTTCCAATAGAAACGTCAGCTGATATCCGATCATGCCGATAAAAACGTCCGCATCCGAACGCTGCTGAGAAAGTCCCTGCTGCATCAGCGCGGCAAGATTGTACGTCATTTCCGAGGTCATCGACAAAACGATCAGCGCGATCAGCACCTGAACTTCCAGAGGCACCCGATCCAGCAGGCTTCCCAGCCGCGTTTTTCGCATGCCTTTTCCGCTCAGCGCAAAACAACCGGCGATCAATACGGCATACAGTATCAGATTCAGGCTGTTCATCTGATCGTAGGCAGCGTTAAGCTCATCCTGCTGCAGAAGTCTGGAAATCGCATCTTCCCCCTGCAATTCCTGCGGCACACCGAAAATCAGCGTGATGTTTTTCAGCTGCGGCTGACGGATTTCCACCGGCAGCGACCAGAATGAGCCGAGCTGGTCCACCAACAGCTCCATCGGCGCAAAATTTTCCGCGCTGAAACTGACATTGGATTGCAGCGACAGCACTCCTTCGCTGTCATATTCGGCCTTCAGCCAGAACTGGTAATCAGAGGCGCTGTCCTGCCAGCTTGTCTGAAGCGAGCTCTGCTGAGGACGCTGAACCCGGGTTCCGCTGGTCTGATCCAGCGCGATGACATGCAGGTTGCTGAGCTGAGCGGCTTCCTGAAACTGCTGTTCCAGCTCCGTCTGCAGCTCATCGCGGATCTCGTTGATCTCACTTTGCGTCCAGCCCTCGTTCAGCAGCTCGTCAAACGAGGATGGATCGGAAGCCAGATCCAGATAATCAAAATCACTGCGGTTGACCTCGTTGCTCAAAGTGCGGATTATCGTCACAGCGGATTCATTGATCAGGCTTTGAAACGAAACAGAGCTTGAAAATGTCTGCCGGGCGTAGCTTTCCTTCTGGGAAGCGATTCCCTCCGCGCTTAACGGCGCCAACAGCGCCCCGACAGCGCAGACAGCCACCAGCAGAACTGCCAGCAGTTTCTCCGGCAAGGCGAATTTGTTCATGGCTATCCCTTCTCTATTTTATATCCCACACCCCAGACGACTTTCAGATATCGCGGATTGCGCGGATCAATTTCTATTTTTTCGCGAATGTTGCGGATGTGGACCATGACGGTATCCGTAGCGATGGCCTCTTCGTTCCAGACTCGCTCATAAATCTCCTCGGCGCTGAAAACCCGGCCCGGATTTTTCATCAGCAGCTGCAGGATTTTGAACTCAATCGGCGTCATCCGTACCGGCGTGCCATCCAGCGTGACTTCCCGGGTATCCGCATTCAGTTCCAGACCGCCGACCGTATAGATCTGATCGCTGGTTTCCTGATTTTCCTTCAAGGTCAGAAACTTGGCGTAGCGGCGCAGCTGGGAATTGACCCGCGCCAGAAGTTCCATCGGCGTAAACGGTTTGGTGATGTAATCATCAGCGCCCATATTCAACCCGGTAATCTTGTCCATGTCCTCCGATTTGGCGGACAGCACGATTACCGGGAAATCGTACTCCTGTCTCAGCTGCATGATCATGGTCAGACCGTCCATCACCGGCATCATCAGATCGACTAACGCCAGATGAATGGTCTGGGAACGGATGATTTCCAGTCCCTGCTGACCGTTATAAGCCCGAAATACCCGGTATCCCTGATTTTTCAGATAGATTTCCACGGCATTGCCGATTTCAATTTCATCCTCACATACTAAAATATGATAATTCTGCATACATCTTTCCTCTCATTTCTTTAGTATAAAAGAATCTTCTGAAGAATCAATGAGGAAAGATGAAAAAATCCTTAAAGATTCAGCGGTCGGGATACAGCCGCAACTCTGCGCGGCTGAAACAGTTCTTTCCATAACGCACCGCTCCAGTATCCCCGCACAACAAGAAACATCGCCGCCATGACAGCCGCATGCCGCTTCATCTGTCTTGCCTGCCGGCTCAGCGATGGATCATAGGCTGTGATCGATTCCGCCTGAATCGCAAAGGCATCCAGCATATCGCGGATTCCCTGCGGTGAAAGCGAACGGGTCAGGCTGTGCGAACGGCGCAGATGATAATGCATCAGAAGATCCGGAATGAGAACTGTCTTTTCTGATCGCAAAAGCACCTTATGCATCAGTTCCACATCCTCAAACAGACGTCCTTCCCAAAACCGCAGTCCGTCAAACAGGTTTCGGCGGATCAGCTTGCCCCAGGCGTAGTTGCGGACCTGCCGGTCCCGCATCAGCATCTTCATTAACGTCCGCCTGTGCGGCATCATGGTGCGCTGCACCTGATGCTTGCGTGAGACAATCCCTTCGCTGACATAGCCGCAGATCACCACATCCGCCTGGGTAGTGCGGGCGGTTTCTAACAAGGTCGCCACCGCCCGGCGGCGCAGCCAGTCATCGCTGTCCAGAAACAGCACATACTCTCCTCTTGCGGCATCCAGCGCCGCGTTGCGGGCTGCCGCCACGCCCTGGTTGGATTGATGAATAATACGAAACTGATCCGGATGCAGACGGGCATAGAAATCCAGCCGCGATCCGGTTCTGTCTTGCGAACCGTCATCCACCGCAATGACTTCAAAGTCGGAACACGTCTGTTCCAGCAGAGAACGGACGCAGTGATAAATCTCCTGTTCGCAATTGTAAGCGGGAATCAGGATACTGACTTTTTTCATGAATTCATTCCCTTGACAGAAAGCCGTTCTGTCTTTCCTTTCTCCATTTCCTTTTGTCTGCATTGGGCAGCCGCCTGTTTTTTCCTCATGACAGTGCGCATGATGAGCAATCCTGCCCCGCTGATCGCCAGCGTCAGGCCATACACCGCGGCCGCTGTCATGAAATCCTGTTCTATCAGCCGATCGCCTGCCAGCGTGGAGGTCACCACCGAGGGAATCCGGGCGAAGGTCGTAATCACCAGAAAGCTGAGTCCCTTCACCGGCGTCAGGCCGGCAAAATAAGTCACAAGATCCTTGGGCGAGCCCGGGATAAAAAAGATCAGAAAAATCAGTCCGTTCAGTTTCTGTTCATTTTTCATGAAGGACAGCTTTTCCAGCTTTTCCCGGGAAATCAGACATTCCACCAGATTCATGCCGAAGCGCCGCACCAGACAGAAGATCAGCACCGTACCGATCGCGGCGCCAGCCAGACACAGCACCATGCCTTCCAGCGGGCCATAGGCAACCCCGGCGCCGACTTCTATGATTTCTCCCGGCAACAACGCCACCAGCACCTGCATCGCCATCATGCCGATCAGTACCAGCCGGCCCAGCCAGCCAAACCCATCCAGCCAGCGTTTGAACTGCTGAGGATCTGAGGCAACGCTGCGAAACAGCAGAAACAAGACGCCGGTGAGCACCAGGGCAAACAGAACAACTGCGATGACTGTAAAAATTCTGATCCGTTTCTGCCATGTCTGCTTCATAGGGATATTCCTCCTGTCTTGACGGTGTTTATTCTACCCGCTAAAGATGAAGAACTGCGACGGAAAGAACAAAAGATTTTCTTAAGCCTTTTGAAAAAAAAAACCATCCGTACTTGCGGATGGTTCACATGAAAGTTAAAAACCGACTTCATCGGCAATCATGATAATCGTAAAACGGCCCGGAGTCTTGCGGCCGTGGTTGATAATGCCGACGGAATTGCAGACGGAAGCGTGCAGCTGACAGTCCATGCAGCGGCCGGTTTCCACACACGGCGCCTTGTGATGAACCCGCATCGCGTTCAGCGGCGCGATCTGCCGCAGCCGCTTCATCGCATCCTCCAGCGTATCGACGACCTTGTTCACGCCGGCGACGATGATCACCTTGCGCGGTCCGTAGCTGAGCGCCGCCACACGATTGCCGGAAGAATCGATGTTGACCAGCTGGCCCTGACGGGTGATCGCGTTGGTGCTGGACAGAAACACATCCGCCAGTAAAGCCTGCCGGTAGATTTCCTCCACTTCGCTGAACGGCAATCCTTCCTGATACCGGTCAAAAAAGCGGTAATTGCCATTGCGCAGAATGTTGATCATGTCCATCGCCTTCAGCGTTTCCGATCCGCCGACGCCGACGCTGGCGCCCTGGGGAATCAGCTCCAGCACCCGATCCCGCGCTTCCTCCACAGTTTCCGCATAATACGTGATATATCCTTTTTCCGCCAGCAGTTCCGTCATTTCTCTGGCGATGGCCTGCGCTCTGCGCTTGCGGTATTTGTCCATTGTTCTGTCTCTCCTTCTTTTTATAGCTAAAGAAAGCCGCCGCCGGCAGCCTTCTTCTTTCTTTACCCGTTTTCGACTTCAGAATATTTACGCCGCTGCGGACTCAGGTTATCACAGTAATAGCGAACCGTCAGTGCGCCGCCGATCCGGCTTTTCACCCGCGGCAGTTCCACAAAACGATCCCCTTCCAGCATCATCTCCATCATAGCCTTGCAGCAGATCGTGATGTTGCTGACTTTAGGCTCGATTTCATCGAGAAGCGCCTTGGCGTTGACGTCGATGTACAGCCAGCTGATGTTGTGCGCATCCCATTTTTTCTGATTGATAATGTCCTTATAATCCTGAATTGTCTTTTTTTCCATAGTGCAAGACACCCCCTGTACAGCTTTCATTATAGCATTGAAGCCGGTTGAAATAAAGTCGAATCACGCAGTACGGCCGCGCTTTTCCGACCTTGAAGACCGCTTCAGTCGAAATAGTTCAGCATCCATTCCATCATGATCGCCAGCCCCGGCTGCAGTGAAGCTTTTTCCACCTTCTCCTGACGGGTATGCGCTCCCTGACCAAGATAGCCGCCGAAGCACAACGCGTTGATCCCCATCGAGAAAGGAATGTTGCAGTCGGTGGAGCCGGAATGTCCCTGCGGTCTTTGACCCGTCCGCCGTTCGATCAGATCCGCCAGCCGGTTTTCCATCTCCTGCTGCTTTTCCACATCAATTTCTCCCATGCACGGCCGCTGACCGAGAATCTCAGCGTTCACCTCCACCCCGCTTTTGCGGTAAGCTTCCAGAACGGTTTCAAACATATCCCGCATCTGTTCGAGATGTTCGCGCACATCAGAGCGGAATTCAAACAGCATTTCCGCCTGCTGGGCGATCGTGTTGACCGAGGTGCCGCCCTGAATCGTACCGACGTTGTAGGTCGTCTTGCCGCCCTGAGGCACCTTGACTGAATACAGGGTTTCGATGATCGAAGACAGCACGCGGATGGCGTTGCGATTGCCGAAGGCGCCATAGGAATGTCCTCCTTCCGTGAGAACTTCTACCCGATAGCGCAGCGAACCGACCGCCCGGTTGACAAAACCTGTATACGAACCGTCAAAGGAAAAGACCTCGTCCACCTGATCGCCATAATCCTGCATCAGCTGACGGCATCCTTTCAGATTGCCCAGTCCTTCCTCACCGGCATTCAAAACGATCAGAATGCCCCGCCGGGCCTGCAGTTCATGCTGCAGCAGGTATTCGGTAATCACCATCAACAATGCGACGTTGGCCGTATCATCACCCACTCCCGGCGCCTTCAGCCAGCCGTCCTCCTCGATCAGCTCAAAACCGGTTTCATCCGGAAAGACCGTATCCAGATGAGCCATAAACACCGTCTTGTTTCCCTGCTGAGGTCCCAGCTGCACAATGACGTTGTTGGCGCTGTCAATATGAACTCTCTGCGCGCCGCGCTCCCTGAACCATTGGGCGCAGAACTGAGCGCGCTGTTCTTCATGGTTGCTGAAGGCCGGGATCGCCACCAGCGTACGGATCAGATCGACGACCTGCTGCTGATGATCCCGGGTAAACTGTTCTAGTTGTTCATTCCATTCCATTGCGGAATCCCCCCTTGTTCATGGTTTCATTATACACCATGAAACCGTCTTTATGGTAGAATGAAGAAAAAGGAGATGAGCTTGTGATCCTGGAAAAAAAACAGATCCGGCAAGCGGAACAGGCCAGCGGACTGAGTGAGGAACAGCTGATGGAGAAAGCTGGATGCCGGTGTACCGAGCTGATTCTCGACCGCTATCCGCAGCGATCGTTTCTGCTTCTGTGCGGTCAGGGCAACAACGGCGGCGACGGGCTGATCATCGCCCGTCAGCTGAGCGGTAAGGGCCGTTCGGTAACAGTGGTGCTGATGCAAAACGAAGTCCGAACCGCCGCCGCTTTACAGGCGCTGAAGCAGCTGCCTTCCTGTTGTCAGATACAAAAACTCAGCGAACTGGATGAACAACAATTTGCGTCCCTGCTGGAGCATGCCGATCTTCTGATCGACTGCGTCTTCGGCATCGGCTTTCACGCTCCCCTGCCTGAAGCGCTGCGTCCCTGGTTTCAGCTGATCAACCGGTGCCGCACCCCGCTGGTCAGCATTGATATCAACAGCGGTATGGAAGCGGACAGCTCCGGCGGCGATCCGGACGCGCTGAACAGCGATCTGACGCTGGCTCTGGGCGCGCTGAAACCCGTTCACCTGTTCAGCCGTGAACACGGAAAGATGAAACAAATCCTGGAAGTCGGTCTCGGTTTTTCCCAGATGCGGCCTTCGTCCTGGGTTCAGCTGGATGTGCTGCAGATCATCCGCATGCTGCCCAAGCTGCATGAAAATGATTACAAGAGCACAACCGGACGGCTGGGCGTCATCGCCGGCAGTCAGGGCATGATCGGCGCCGCTCAGTTCAATCTGGAAGCCGCTTCCGCGCTGGGATGCGGCATGATTCATCTGATCAGCGATCCTGATCTCATGCTGCCGCTGCAGATCAGCTGCCCGCATGTGCTTTTTCATTCCGCGTCACAAACCGAATCCGAACTGACAGCGCTGTGCGGCCGATGGGATGCCGCCTGTGCCGGCAGCGGCTGCGACCGGATGGCGCAGATCGAGAAGCTGCTGGATTTTCTGCTGCATCAGACCTCGCTGCCGCTGACGCTGGACGCCTTTGCGCTGCGGCTTCTGTCGCAGCACCCGGACTGGCTTTGCCGTCCGCGTCTGATCCTGACCCCGCATCCGGGAGAGTTCAGCGCGCTGTACGGCGCCAGCGTGGAAGACATTCAGCGCAACCGGCTCTTCTTTGCCCGCCAGTTTGCCACGACTCACCATGTCACGCTGGTTCTCAAAGGTGCGAATACCGTGGTTGCCGGCGCTGATGGTCGGATCTATGTCAACCAAACCGGCAATCCGGCGCTGGCCAAAGCCGGCAGCGGGGATCTTCTGACCGGACTGATCGCCGCGCTGAGCGCCCGCGGCCTGAATGACTTTGAAGCCGCCTGCGCCGGGGTCTGGCTGCAGGGGACCGCGGCCGACAAAGCGGCCGAAACCGCTTCTCTTTATACGATCCGTCATCGGGAAATTCTGCAGGGACTTGACCATTTCCTGTTGTCGCATCAGCGGGAGCTGCGATGATGATCTGCCGTTCTGTCTGTGCCGAGGATCTGCCGGCCATCATGCAGCTGTTTCGGGATACCGTTTTCCGCATCGCCATTCGCGATTATACCCCGGCCCAATGTGAAGCCTGGACCAGCGGAGCGCAGGATCCTTTGATCTGGGGACAGCGTTTTCTGACAAGCTGGAGTATCGTTCTGGTGGAAAACGACACCCTGCTGGGCTTTGCCAACCTGCTTCAGCAGCCGATGCTGGATTGCTTCTATGTCAGCGCCGATCATCAGTCGCAGGGAATCGGCAGCCGGCTGCTGACCGTGATCGAAGACCATGCCCGCCAGCGCGGCGATACGCTGCTGGAATCCGACATTTCGATCACCGCGCGGCCTTTCTTTGAAAAGCGCGGCTGGCAGGGGGTAAGAGAAAACCGGATCCAACGGAACGATCAGCTGCTGATCAACTTCCGGATGAGAAAACCGCTGAAATAAGGTTTTCCGCTGCCGCCAAAAACGGGATCATCCCCTACCACAGAAAAACAGGGCGCTTTCCGCAAAGAAAGCGCCCGTTATCATTTTCCATTACTCGCTGACCCAGGCCACCGCCCGCACCGGCGCCCCATCGCTGTTTTTCCATTTCAGCGGCCATGCCGCAAAACCACATTGGATGGCGCCGATCTCATCCAGCCGGCAGAGATTCTCAATGATAAGCCGGGGTTTGCCATCCGTTTTCAGCCACTGATGGTGCCGCGGCAGCGTGAGATCCTCTACCCGATCCAGTCCTGGCGTATCCAGCCCGATACCGCGCACCCCCGCTTTTCCCAACAGCGTCAGCACTTCCGTTTCGATCACCGGATAATCCTGAAAATAGCGATCCTGATTCCAGTAACGGTCCCAGCCGGTATGAAACAGCACGAAGTCGGTCTGTTTGAGCCAGCGGTACAGCGGCTTCAGCTGAGCGAGACCAAAATGAGCTGCGCAGCCGCGGCAATCCACGACCAGCGCCCGGCCCGCAAACCAGGAAATCTCCATCTGATCCAGCCTCAGCCCTTCCGGTTCGGTATGAGCCGGCGCGTCGATGTGCGTACCGGTATGCGAAGTCAGTCTCAGCTCCGTTTCCCGATACCCCTGCTCAGCCAGCGAAGCAATCGCTGTGCATTGCACCGCGGGCGTGCCGGGAAAAACCGGCATGTCCGTTTCCACGCTCCAGCTCAGGTCCACAAGCCGCATCGCTTATTCCTGTTCCAGCTGCAGATCGCTTTGATTGCCGGTATAGCGGTCAAACCACCGTGTGATTTCCTTCAGCCGGCGGATCCGGTGAATTGGTTTGCCGGAACGGCTCAGTTCATGGTTTTCGCCATGGAACAGACAGATTCGCGTCGCAACGCCATGCAGTTTCAGCGCCTGAAACATCTGCAGAGCCTCCGCCATCCAGCAGCGGTAATCCTGATCGGAATGAATAAACAGCGTCGGAGTGACCGCCTTGTCCGCATATTTCAATGGCGAGAAACTCCACATTTTTTCCGGATCGCTCCATGGCGTGGAATCCATCTGACACATGTTATGATAATAGCCAATGTCCGTTGTCAGCGACTTGGAAAACCAGTTGCTGATGGACCGCTGCGAAGCGGCGCAGACAAACCGGTCGGTATGACCGATGATCCAGTTGGTCATAAAACCGCCGTAACTGCCGCCGGTCACTGCCACCCGTGCAGGATCAATGGCCGGATACGCCTCCAGTACCCGATCGGTAAACTCCATCAGGTCCGCATAATCCACCGTTCCGTATTTTCCCCGCAGATCCATGAACTCATTGCCGCGGCCATCGGAGCCGCGCGGATTGCAGAAGAAGACGAAATATCCCTGCGACGCCCAGTACTGCATCTCATGCATGAACACCTCGCCATAAGCCGCCTTCGGTCCGCCATGGATATCCAGCACCGCCGGATAGCTTCCCGTTTCATTATAATGAATCGGCTTCAAAACCCAGCCGTCGATCCGCACGCCATCACTGTTAATAAAGCTGAGTTTCTGCGGCTGCGCCACATACCGATCCTGCAATACCGCTTCATTGAAGAAAGTCAGCTGCTTCATCTGTCCATCCTGCAGCTCATAGAGCTCCTGCAGCTTCATCTGCCGCATGCCCGCCAGCACGGTTCTGCCGCCGGCGCTGTCAAAGAAGTCCACCGACCCTTCGCCGCCATGGAGACTGCGGCGATGGCCTTGCGCATCGATGACTGTCAGCTCGGAATGATTATCCCAGGTCAGCAGAAGCCAGAGCTCATCGTTGACCACTTTCCAGCTGCGGCCGCCATAAAGCCGGGCATCGCTGCCGACCGAACTGCCCAGCGACAGATCCTCCCCGCATAACAAGGTCATCGCCCCGCTGGCCACATCCACCGTATACAATTTCTGGTTTTCACTGGAACCCCAGGTTTTCTGATCCGTGGCGCTGATTACCAGATTGCCGTTCATCCACCCCAGATTGCCGATCGACCACTGTCCGTCCTCAATCAGCGTCGTAGTCTGACCGCTGGCCACCTCCGTCACCATCAGCACGGAAGTCTGATTGTTCATGGAATCATACAGTGGTCCGGCAAACGCAATCCGGGTACCGTCCGGACTGATTTCACATTGCCGCACATCCATCAGCGATGGCGAAAGAAAACGGGATTGCCGGGTCTGAACGTTGAACAGCACTGCCCACGTTCTGATCTTGTTGATGAAGCCGCGCCCGTTGAACCAGTACGGCAGCTCATCCAGCACCTCATAGTCCTTTTCTTCTTCCCGCTGCTTCAGCGCTTTTTTCAGCTCCTGTCCCTGCAGATTTTCCACGCTGATCTCATTGAGATCCTTGCTGATCAGAGCCAGCACCCACTGATCGTCCAGTTTTTTCAATGATGTCACCCGATACGGCAGTGAAAAAGCCTTGCGGGCTTCGCCGCCCTCCAGACTCAGACGATAGTAGCTGGTCAGCGTCTTTCCTTCTGCCGCCGCCTTTTTAGCCTGCTGATCACGATCCGCCGGAAACAGGATATGCGTGTCGTCCTCAAAAAGAAAACCGCGCACATCGCCTGAGGAAGTCAACTGCCGGCACCTGCAACTGGAAAAGTCATAGCAGTACAGGTCATGCGTATAGCCGGTTCCCTCATCGTTGCTGCGGCTGACGGTGAAAACACAGCGCCGTCCGTCGGCGGACAGCGTCGCTTCGGACAGGAAGCGGTATTGTCTGAAAGTGTCAATGCTGATTGGTTTCATTCTGTTCCATCCCCCTTTGCATATTGAATGAAAATATTGTAACGCGTTGTGAAAGACGCGTCAATTATGGTTTACAAGATGAACATCCTGCTGAGGATACGGCATCGCGATCCCCTCCTGCTCCAGCGCTTCCTTGAGCGCCATCCTCAATCCCCGCTCCATTTCCCAATGCTGGCATGGTTTGGTGATGCAGGTCACGGTGATGTTGACAGACGAGGCGGCCAGCTCGGTAATCCCCAGCACCTTCGGCGCTTCCACCACGATATCCGAACGGGTCGCCGCGTACTCCAGCGCCGCATTCTCAATGATGGCCATCACCTTGCGGGTATCCGCCTCATACGGCGTGCCGATCACAACCTTGGCAATCGAATTTTCCCGCGAATAATTGATAACCCGCGTTATGGTGCCGTTGGGAATGATGATCTGATGTCCTTGCCCATCTTTAAGATAGGTCACCCGCATGGCCGTGGCCGTCACTGTTCCTTCCACATTATCGATCTTTACTACATCGCCCACAGAATACTGCTTTTCAAACATCATGAAAAATCCGGTGATCACATCCTTGATCAGACTCTGAGCGCCAAAGCCCAACGCCAGCGAGCCGATCCCGGCTGACAAAAGAAGATTACTGATCGCATCGCCGAATCCCAGCTGCGCCAGAATCATCAGCGCGCAGACAGCATACACAAGATAACGGAAGGTACTGCGCGTCATCGTCATCATCGTCTGAATCCGACGGGCCTGTGCCAGCGGCAGCGTCTCTGATTTTTTGATCTGCCGGGATGTCATCCGGGAAATCAGATTCAGCGTCAGCTTGCCGCCCACGATGATCAGCACAATGCCGAGCCCCTTCCATAACAACGTTCCGCTGTTTTCCCAAAGTCCGTTCAGAAATCGCTGAAAATGCTCTTCCAGCGTCTGAGCAAGAATCCAGCTCACATGCATCACCTCTGATATTCAGTTTATCGAAAAGCCGAACCGGATTCAACAGAAAATACTGCAGTCAAGTTTCGAATATCACTAACCGCCTCCTTTCCTGTATTTCGAAGGACTTCTTTTCTCTTCCCGGTACCGCCAACACAAAAAAGAAGCGAAAATTTGATTTTATGCTAATGATTTGATATACTATCATCATTATTTCAGGAGGATGATTATGGATTCAGATCCCAGCGGAAACGCTATCGCATCGCAGCTGATACTGCTGCTTGTACTCACCCTGGTCAACGCTTTCTTTGCGGGAGCGGAAATGGCCGTGGTTTCCGTCAACAAAAACAAAATCAAAATGCTGGCCGACAAAGGCAGTAAAAACGCCATGCTGATTCAGAATCTGATGGTGGACTCGACCAAATTTTTATCCACAATCCAGGTAGCCATTACTTTTGCCGGATTCTTTTCCAGTGCTTCAGCCGCTACCGGTATCTCCCAGATTCTGGGCGGATGGATGGCGCAGTACGGCATTCCTTACAGTTCGACGATCGCCGTGGTCATCGTCACGGTAATTCTGTCCTACTTCACACTGGTCTTCGGCGAACTGGTGCCGAAGCGGATCGCCTTGCAGAAAGCGGAAGGATTCAGCCTGATGTGCGTCAGGCCGATTCTGATTATATCGAAAATCATGTCGCCGTTCATCAAGCTGCTTTCTCTATCCACCAACGGCTTTCTCAAACTGATCGGCATGAAAACCCAGAATCTGGAAGAAGAGGTCAGTGAAGAGGAAATCCGCTCGCTGATTCACAGCGGACGGGCCAACGGCATCTTCGATGATACACAGACAGAAATGATCGACTCGGTGTTCACCTTTGACGATCTGACTGCCCGGGATGTCATGGTTCCCCGTCAGGATGTCGTCATGATCGATGCCGACGAACCGTTGGAACCGCGGATGGATGAACTGCTTCAGACCCGGTACTCCCGTTTTCCGGTATATCGCGATACCAGCGACAACATCATCGGTATTCTGAACATGAAAGATCTGATGATTCTGCTGGCCAAACATAAACTCAACGAAATGGATCTGGAATCGATTCTGCAGGAACCTTATTTTGTTCCTGACAGCAAGCCGACGGCGGAACTGTTCAAGGAAATGCAGCGCACGCAGAACCGAATGGCCATTCTGATTGATGAATACGGCGGTTTTTCAGGCATCACCACGATTGAAGATCTGATTGAGGAAATCGTTGGCGATCTGCGTGATGAACATGAACCTCAGGATCCGGATCTGGTCGATTTGGGCGGCGGACGCTATCGCATCGATGGTCTGATGCTGCTGAACGATCTGAATGAGGAGCTGGATCTGAAACTGGAAACCGAGTATTACGATACATTGTCCGGTTATCTGATCGAACAGCTCGGTTACATTCCGGAGCTTGACGAACATCCGACCATTCAGGTCAGGGACCTGCAGTTTGTCGTTGAAAGCATGGAAGGCAAGCGGATCGGTAAAGTCATCCTGACAATCGGTCATCTCGCTCATCCTGCTGAGCAGAATGCCTCTGCCGCCACCCAGGGGTAAACGCATTGCGTTCTGCGATGTTATTTGGGGATATCTGTCCTGTACAGATATCCTTTTTTACTGAGTGCATGCATAAAAAAAACGGAAGTGAACGGCCTTCCGTGAACGATCCGATCTGAACCGGCAGGGTTCATTCCGTTATTCAATCGCGCTGCAGCAGATGATGTAAAACCGAAAAGCGGCGCGGCAGCATACCGGCCCGCTCAACAGCCTGTTCCATCATGGCCTGCTGACTGTCCAGCGGCGGCAGCGTCGTTGCCGGGATTCTGGCATAGCTTCCATCCGGCAGCATCTGTCTGCCCTTGGCTGCATCATCCAGCATCATCTCCAGAATTTCTCTGAGCTGACGGCACAGCTGCGCAGAATGCACAGGACAGGCGATTTCCGCCCGGTGCTCGGTATTGCGGGTCATCCAGTCCGCCGAGGACAGATAGACCTGATCCGTTTCCTCTGTGCTGGCAAAACAATAAATGCGCGAATGTTCCAGAAAACGTCCAACCACGCTGACAACACGGACATTTTCTGTCCAGCCGGCAACGCCCGGCAAAATACAGCAGATCCCCCGGACGATCAGATCGATCTGCACGCCAGCCTGAGATGCTTCGCTGAGCTTGTCAATCAGCTGACGGTCTGTGATGGAATTGACCTTGATCAGAATCCGTGCGCGCTGACCGCTGCGCTGGCGCTGAATCTGCTGATCAATCAGCCGCAGCAGCGCCGGTTTGAGCGTGTGGGGAGAAGCCAGCAGCTGACGGTACTCTCCCTGCAGATTTCCAACCGACAGATCGCGGAAAAAATCGGCCGCATCCTGCCCGATCACCGGATCGGAAGTGATCAGCGAGCAGTCGGTATACAGCCGGCTTGTCTTTTCATTGTAATTGCCGGTACCGATCTGGGTGATGCGCTGCAGCGATTGCGAACGTCCGCGGCGGACGATCTGGCAGATCTTGGAATGAACCTTGTAGTTTTCTATCCCATAGATCACCTTGCATCCCGCATCGATCAGCGTCTGCGACCAGTTGATGTTGTTGGCTTCATCAAAGCGTGCTCTCAATTCCATGATGATCAGCACGTCCTTGCCGTTTTCCGCCGCCCCGGCCAACGCTTCCACTAACCGGGAGCGGGAAGAAAGCCGGTAAATCGTAATCCGAATGGACAATACATCCGGATCAACAGCCGCCTCCCGGACCAGCTTCAGAAACGGCTCCATGCTGTCATAAGGGTACAGCAGCAGGACATCCTCCTTCAGCACTTTGCGGATCATGCTGATCGAAGGACGGTACCAGCCTGGCAGCTGCGGCTGAAACGGCGGGTAAAACAGCGCTGGACGCTGACGGATGGCCTCATGATTTTCCAATACCGAAACATAATCCATCGTCAGAGGGCTGCGGCTGTGAAAAACCTGCTGCTGACTTAATCCGAGCTGACGGCGCAGCGGCTCACTCAGCCGGTCGCTGACGATCCCTTCCATTTCCAGTCTGATCGGCGCCAGACGGCTGCGCCGCTTCAGCACTGCCTGCATGCGTTTGCGGTAATCACCGCTCAGATCAAACGCTTCGTCATCCGGATTGATGTCGGCGCTGCGGGTTACACAGATGATCGCCCGACTTAAAACCTCGGCATGAGAAAACACCTTGCCCCCATATTCCAGCAACAGCTGTTCAGTCAGCACATAACGCAATGGAGAAGACGGCAGAAAGATCACCTGCCGGATTGTTTCCGGCAGCGGAATCAGACCGATCCGCTCCTCCTTTTTTCCTGTTTTCAACAGCAGCGCCAGACACAGCTGTTTGTTAGCCAGAAACGGAAACGGATGAGTGGGATCGACAATCTGCGGCGACAGAAACGGCAGCAGTTCCCGGTTGAAAATCTGATTCAACTCGCGCCGCTCGCTTTCCGACAGTTCCGTCATTTGCGCGCGAACGATTCCCTGACGGCGCAGCTGACGCTCCAGCCGCGCGACAATCCGGTCCCGTTTGCGGATCAGTTTGCCAGTCGCATCGACGATGCTCTTCAGCTGTTCCTTAGGCGTCATGCCGGAGCGCACATCACGATGCTTGTCTTTCATGGCGACCAGCGCCGCCAGACCGCCAACCCGGACCATGTAAAACTCATCCAGATTGCTGGTAAAAATCGCAATGAATTTCAGCCGTTCCATCAGCGGAACCGTCCGCTGTTCCGCCTCTTCCAGCACCCGTTCATTGAAGCGCAGCCAGGACAGTTCCCGATCCTGAGTGTAAACGGGCTTATTCGCCGCTTTCATCCTCATCACCCTGCGGCGCCGATGGCAGAACTTTTTCCATCAGATATCCCTCACGAAGTCCATAATCGGAAATCCGGATCGTCTGCACGTCATACCAGCGCAGAATCTCCTTCAGCGCCAACATGCCGGGAATCAGCGTATGCACCCGGTCCGGCGCCACTTTCAATAACATCTGCAGATCCGCCTTGCCCGGATTTTTATAAATCTTGAGAATCTCCCGGATTCCATCGGCAGGAACACAGCGGTTCTCCTTCGGCAGACCGTAAATCTGGTTGTAAAGCTTGCATGCATTGCGGATTGTACCCCCTACACCGCACATTTCCTTCACCTTTTCCCCTTCAGTCCCGGAAAGAGTTTCCAGACGTTTCTCTACCGCCTCGCGAATCCGGCGGCGTTCTTCCTTATCCGGGAAGATTCCGCTGACATAGCGGTTGTACAGGCTCAGCGAGCCAACGTCAAGACTTTCCGCCAGCATGATTTCACCCTGCCGGAAACGAACGATCTCGATGCTGCCGCCGCCGATATCCGTCAATACTCCCTCGTCCATCTGAACTGCCCGTGTCGCTCCGGCAAAATCCAGCAGCGCTTCTTCCTTTCCGGAAAGCAGGTCAATCTCCAGGCCGGTCTGAACTCGAACCCGGCGGATCACTTCATCGGCATTGTCAGCCTGGCGCAGCGACGCCGTCGCAAAAATCCGGGGCGGCTGGGCACAGAACAGCTCCGTCGTTTCGGCAAACTCCTGCAGAACGCTGAGACAGCGACGAATACCTTCTTCGCTCATCAGCCTTTGATGAATATATCCCGCCAAACCGACGGTCTCCTTTTTGGAAAAGATCTTTTTCAGTTTTGCGTCTTTCCATTGATAAATGCACAGCCGGATCGTGTTGGATCCGACATCGATAACTGCACAATTCATTCCGATCACCTCTTAATTTACAGTTTACCTTTTTCATCGGATTTTATTTGTTAAGGACGTGTCAATCTTCTGTTAAACTTTCTTTAATCCGTAAAAAAGGACGGCTGACGTCCCGGGCATCGAAAAAAAACCCGGATACCGGTTTTGATTTTGCCTGCTTCAGACTTGTTTGCGGCCGCGCACCCACAGAAAAGACAACGCTCCGGCCGCCATCGGCAAAACATAGGTCGCCGTCCGCCACAGCAGCATCACGCTGGTGGCGCTCAATGTTCCCAGAATAGTGGAAAACATCAAAACAAAAGTGGCCTCCGTTCCGCCGCTGGCGCCAGGGATGGGAATGAACGCGTTGACCGTCGCGACAAAGGAGGCCAGCGTGATCATGTCCAGCACCATCGGCAGATCAAGCGCAATCCCCAGCGTCCGGGCGCAGAAAACCGGTACGCTGTAATACAGAACCAGACGCACAATGTTGCCCAGTACCAGTTGAACCAGCAGTTTCTTTTTCCGGGAAAACTGACGCGTTTCCGCCTCAAAGCGGTTCAGCTGTTCCTGAAGTCGAACCATCGCCCCTTCCCGGTCATGAATCAGATGTACTCTGACCGCCAGATTCAGACCGGTCGTGGAAACCCACGTATAAAACCGGGGATAGCGGGCTAGCGCCCACAATCCGACGATGACAGCGCTGTTGAGCACAAAACCGATCAGCACCAGCGCAAAAAACTGCGAATACCGCGAATAAAAATAAGGAAGCCGCAGCAGAATCAGCGCCAGCGTGACCAACAGCATCACCGCCTGATAAACGATGAACTCCAGCCAGAGAATGCCGGCCGCTTCGCTTAATCCAACTCCCTGTTTGCGAAATACATACACCTGGGCGAACTGACCGCCCGAAGCGCTGGGGGTAATACCATGGAAAAAGCCGGCGATCACCGTGTTCAGCACGCCCTGAGTCAGTCTGTAGCGCGGCTGTGTCCCGCGGGTAATGCGAGTCAGCACCCAGCCGATCGATCCCTGATACAGGATCAGAAGCAATACCGTCAAAATCAGCCAGAGAATCTGAATCTGAGACATCATTCCCATGACCGCCGTCAAATTGTCCTTCAGACAAAACCAGAGGACTCCGGCCGTAAATCCTGCGATCAGAAGAAAATTCAGGCCGTATTTTTTCCTGTTTCCCATGGTCTTCCCCCTTTGCCATGCCCGGCTCATTATACAGCGCAACCATCAGGATGACAATTCCCTAAAAAACCAGTTCCTCTTTTTTTTCATCCATTTTTCACTTCTGTTAAACGTTTCTTTACAAAATCTTCAGAGTTTTCCTCTTCTTTTAACAAAAGAAAATGATATACTTGAGCTAAGCTTTACAACATGTTTTATGAAGGAGGCCTCGTCATGCAGGATCACACACGCTCAGAGCGTCTGTCTTCTTTTCTGATCACATTCTTATTCGGCTGGTTTGGACTTCATCGCTTCCTGCGTCGGGAAATCGGCATGGGAATTCTGTATCTGTGTACCGGCGGACTTTTCGGCATCGGCTGGATGGTGGATTGCGTGCGCAGTCTGCTGTGCCTTATCCGGGAAGAAGAGGAAGGCGAGGACCTCGATTCCGCAATTCGCTGCCGGCGCTGCGGCCGTCGGATCAGCTTTTCCCATGCGCAGCAGCATACTCTCTGTCACAGCTGTGAATCGCAGCTGAATCAGGAATACACCCGCACAGCGCAGCATTTCAGCCGTCTGACTGAGGAAGCCCAGGCCGGTTATCCGCATCTGGAAGACTACCTGCGAACCTTCGCCGTCCTGCTCAACGATGTGGACCGATTGGAAGAGATGGCCGATGAGCTGCAAAAAACGCCGCCTTTTCAAAAAGCGGAACTGCAGCGGGCGCTGGATCAGCGCTTTACCGAAGCCGTCAGCAGCCGCATTTCCATGGCGCTGGAAAAATCACAGATCAACAGCGACCTGGATCGTCTGAAATCGGAGCTGACCGCTCTGACGGAAGAGCTGATCGACTGCAAATACCGCTATCCGCAATACACTGCGATCATCACGCCGATGATTGATCAGGTTAAGAAAACGCTGCGCCAGTTCGATCGCAGCAATCCAAACCAAGAAAACCAGGGGTGAAGCGCCGGATCCGGCATTTCACCCTTTTTCTGATAACAGCGCTTTGTACCCGCTCTGCCGATTCGTTCATTACGAAAAAGCTTTGACAACACCCCTGCTTTCAGTTATAATATAAAAGCATTTGGAGAATTGGCCGAGTGGTTTAAGGCACCATCTTGGAAAGGTGGCGAAGTGGAAACGCTTCCGTGAGTTCGAATCTCATGTTCTCCGCCATAAACAAAGTCGCTCTCGTCAGAGAGCTTTTTGTTTTATCCGGGAAACATCCTGTTAAGAATTCTGTTCTTCTTTCTTCAGAAAAGCTTTTGAATCAGAAATGTCTTGTTGTGCTATGCTAAGAGTCAAAAGGAGGAAGCAATATGGATATTGCGGTGATGCTGTGGATCAGCGAGGTACTCGAAACTCCCTGGCTGACAGAAATCATGCGATGGATCACCCGTTTGGGCGATGCAGGAGTGATCTGGCTTGTTTTTGCGCTGTTTTTTTTCTTCGTCAAAAAGGACAGAAAAACCGCGCTGATGCTGATCCTGGCAGTCGCCGGGACCTGGGCAATCAACGATCTGATCATTAAAAATCTGGTCAACCGGCCGCGGCCGTTTCTTGTCAGCGAGCAGCTGCCAGCCCTGATCGCCATGCCTTCTTCCAGTTCTTTCCCATCAGGACATACGGCAACCAGCTTTGCCGCCCTGGTCATTTTGATGAGCGCTGGAAAGCCGTATTCCTGGCTCGGACTGATCCTGACTGTACTGATCGCGTTTTCAAGAATTTATCTGCATGTGCATTTCCCCAGCGATGTCATTGCCGGAATGCTTGTCGGCCTCATCGTCGGTCTTCTGACGCTGAAAGCCTTTCGCAGCGTTGCGCAACGTCCCCGGGCGTTGCCCTGACTCTCCCTACCCGCCTGTCGGCGGGTTCTTT
This sequence comes from uncultured Holdemania sp., assembly GCA_904395815.1. Classification (GTDB taxonomy): domain Bacteria; phylum Bacillota_I; class Bacilli_A; order Erysipelotrichales; family Erysipelotrichaceae; genus Holdemania. The sequence continues at coordinate 35,230 of CAJFOC010000030.1, read as the reverse complement.
TTCTTCACGGCTTGATTTTCATCACAAATTCCTCTATAATAACAAGGCATGAACGTATTCCCTGAGTGATGGAATTGGTAGACGTACCGCACTCAAAATGCGGCGAGGTAACACTCGTGCCGGTTCGAGTCCGGCCTCAGGGACCAATTTGTTATCGTGAAATCAGACATCGGTCTGATTTTTTTATTTGAACCGGCGTCAGAAAGGCTGTTCAATTCCTTCTCCGCTCAGAAACCTCGGAAAGTCAAAAACAGCCGTATCGATCATACTTTTAACTACAGATTCTTTCTGAAGTCGTTGGAAAAGAAACAGTGAACCGCGCTGTCAGAATTCCGCTCTGATTGTTTGGCGGAAAAACGATCACAAAAACGACGCTCCTGATGCGCCGTTTTCTGGTAAAAATGCTGTTTTCCCAGTCCAGACCGGACATGTTGCTGTCCGCCGCGCTGAATTGACCGGAAGAATTACGGGCACATTGTATTCTTGTCTGCGGCTGATTATAATGAATACGGAAAGAAGGGAAATCATGAATTTCAGAAATCAGCCGGCAAACAGAGCCAGATGGCGGCAAAGACGAAAAAACAATCCGCTCCGAACGGTCATCGCCGCGATGCTGGCTTTGACCGGTCTTTGTATCATAGCCACAGGCAACATTACGGCAGGACTGCTTCTGATTTTGTTTGCTTTATCCATCACCCGTCGTGTTCAGTATTTCATGACTGCCCGCCATCTTGGCAAGGCATTTCGGACCATGATTCCAGCTGCGCTTTTCGCTGCCTGCTGTTTGGTTCTGCCGCCGGTAGGCGCAAGGGAAGAACCTGCGCCGGCAGAACCGGCCCTGACGGCGCAGGAATCTTCGACAGCACCGGAATCCGCTGCGGCGTCCTGGGCAGAAGTCCATTTTCTGAGCACCGGCAATTCGGATGCGATCATCATTCGGACACCGGATCGCTGCGTGATGATTGACGCTGCGGATCAGGATGATGAGCAGCAAATCCTCGCCTATCTTCAGGATCTGCACGTCACCACCATCGATTATCTGGTCAGTACACATCCGGATGCCGATCACAGCGGCAGTCTGGATGCCGTCGTCGAAAACGTGACTGTCGGTCAGGTTCTGGTGTCCAACGGTTCCGCTGACACCCGAACTTATCAGTCGTTTATCACGGCGCTGTCCGATAAGGGGCTTACCCCTTCCGTTCCGCTGGAAGGCGTTCAGATTCCATTGTCGCAGGACAGTTACCTGCAGTTTTACAACACCAAGGCACAGGGCAGCGGCAATGAGCTGTCGCTGATCACCTTGTTTGTGCATGGAGATCACCGCTTTCTGCTGATGGCTGATGCGGATCAAGCGCTGGAAGAATCCATTATGGAGCAACTGCCGGAAGTGGATGTGCTCAAAGTTTCTCATCATGGCAGCGATACCGGAACCTCGCCTGCATTTCTTTCCCACATCAATCCCGACATCGCCGTCATCACCTGCGGTCTGAACAACGACTACGGTCATCCGCATCAGCAGACGCTGGACACTCTGCAGCAGGCCGGCGTCACCCTCTATCGCACCGACACGCAGGGAAACATCGTCATCCGCAGCGACGCAGATCAGCTGACAGTCACCACCTCAGCGCAGAATACACAGACGGCACAGCCTGCCTCTGCACCGACAGCGGAGCCGACATTCAAGCCAACTCCTGCGCCAACACCGACGGAAGCCGTTCTGTCTGAATCCGATCAGCAATCTCATCAGAACTCTGCCCCATCAGAAAGCGGCAGTCAGTACATCGGCAACCTGAACAGCCAGAAATTTCACCGGCCTTCCTGCAGCACGCTGCCGCAACCTCAGAACCGGATTTATTTTGATTCCCGTGAAGCAGCGATCAATGCCGGATATGACCCATGCAAGCGATGCAATCCGTAATATTATAAAGACCAGAATTCCATGATTACTGAAACAGCGGCGGATGCATATCATCCGAAAAAAACGCTGAACAGCAAAGGGCTGTCACGCTTACGATGACCTGCGTCATCTTCGCTGACAGTCCTTTTTGTTGTCAGAATCGAAAAAACGGATCAAGAAGATCAAAGCGATGCCAGGCGGGCCCAGGCCTGCTGTGGCCAGTCGGAACCTTTCAGAATGGCCCGGCCAACACCGATCAGATCCGCTTTGTTTTCCTGCAGCAGCCGTTCCGCCTCCAGCGCATCCTGAATTCCGCCGGTCAGAATCACCGGCAGCGAAACGTTGTTTTTGATCTGTTCCGTATAATCCTGATAATATCCCTGTTCTGAATGCCCTGAACGCAGATAGCCTTTCATGCCTCCGCTGATATCCAGCCCGTCCACGCCTGCCTGCTCAAAAGCGGCACAGGCCCGTAATGCATCCTGCACGGTGCTGCCGCCTTCCTCTTGATCACAGACACCCAGACGGGCCAACAGCGCCAGATCATTGCCGATCTGCTCACGGACCCGGGCAATGATCCGCAGATGCAGCCGGATTCTTCCATCCAGGTCCAAACCATACTCATCGCTACGCCGGTTGATCAGCGGCGAATAAAACTGATTCAGAAGATAGCCATGAGCGGAATGAATTTCGACTCCGTCAAATCCCGCGGCTTTGGCCCGTCCGGCTGCCATGGCAAAGTCTTCGACAACCTGATCGATCTGTTTTGGCGTCATGGCCTGAGCCATGATACCCTCTGCCCCCGCCATGGCTGAAGGCGCAAGCGGATTGGCCGACTTGGCCCGGCCGCCGGCATGACTGATCTGCAGGAATACCCGGCTGCCGCTTTGATGAATCAGTTCCGTCAGGGCTGTCAGCCCCGCCACATCCTCATCCCGGGATGCGGACAGCTGATGCTCACTGGCCCGTCCCTGAAGGTTCACATAGGCATGTTCGCTGATCACCAGTCCGATATGCTGACCAGCAGTCTTCTGCCGGTAATATTCCAGCAATTCCTGGCTGACCGCCCCCTGCACCGCTTTGGAAGTGGCCATTGGCGGCAAGACAAGCCGGTTGGCAAGATGGCAGGGGCCAATCTGAATGGATGAATTCAACAACGCCATATTCTCTTTTCCTCCTGTTGACTTTCTGTGTCTTTTATATCATAATACTATATAAAATAATAGTACACACAAAAAAGATAGATACTTACAGAAAGGATAGAGAAATTGATGGAAAACCAGGAAATCGATGTTCGCCCCTTCGCTTACGCACTCTCTCTGATCAGTGGAAAATGGAAAATGCACATCCTGTTCTGGCTGTGGAAAAAAGAGTCGCTGCGCTACAGTGAACTGAAACGCTGCCTGGGGACGGTCACTCACAAAATGCTCAGCGCGCAGCTGAAGGAACTGGAATCCGACGGTCTGATCCTGCGGCGGGAATACCCGCAGATTCCTCCGAGGGTAGAATACAGTCTGACTTTTCGGGGTCAGTCCATGATGCCGATTCTGAGTGAACTATGCCGATGGGGACACCAGCACATGCCGCAGGATGTTCCGCAAAAAACAGCTTGACCCTGGTACAATACCATCCTTTATCATAACTGCAGGTCCCTGGTGACCAAATATAAGGAGCGTCGATACAATGAACTTCCTTTCCAGAGAAAGGATTCGCGCCGCACTGCGGCGGATTCCTGTTATCCGGATTCTGATGATTCTGGCCGGAACGGCCATTCTTTCTTTTGGCCTGGTCAACATACACCAGCGTACCGGCATCACTGAGGGCGGTGTGCTCGGCCTGGTTCTGTTTCTGAATCACTGGTTTGCCATTCCTTCCTCGATTGCCTCGCCGCTGCTGGATCTGCTTTGTTATCTGATGGCCTGGAAGACGCTGGGAAAATCCTTCATCCGGGTTTCCCTGTTTTCCACCACCAGCCTGGCATTGTTTTTCAAGCTCTGGGAGGCGCTGCCGCCGCTGCTGCCGGATCTTTCCGCCACTCCGCTGCTGGCGGCGATAGCCGGAGCGTCGTTTGTCGGAATCGGCGTCGGCCTGGTCGTCCGGCAGGGCGGATCCAGCGGCGGAGATGACGCGCTGGCGCTGACTCTCTCACGTCTGACACGCTGGAAGATTTCCCGTGCTTACGCCGTGACGGATGTGACCGTACTGATGCTGTCGCTGAGCTACATTCCCTTTTCTTCCATCATCTATTCGCTGATCACCGTCATGATTTCCTCGCAGCTGATCGAATTCATCGTCCATGTCCGCCCCTTTTCGCGAAAACGGCGGAAACCGGCAAAATCGATTGAACACGATTCTGCCAGATAACCTCCTTCAGCTTTTTTGTCAGGCTGAAGCGAATATTGAAACAACAACGATGATGAACACCATCGCCGGCCGGAAGTTTTCCGCCGGCTTTTTGCAGGTGAACACCGATGTCAGAAGTTAAGAAAAAATCCTCTTTAAGAAGAAAGCAGGTCAGCTCTTCCCAAAGAGGATTATTTTAAGTATAAGAAACGTTCTCTGTGATTTCAGTCCATTTTGGTTTCGGCAATGAACGACGGATTAAACGGAATGGCATCATGCTGCCGGTCAAAAACCTTCCGTCCTTCTACCCAGGTACAAACAACCTGATAGTCATCGTCGATGACCGCCGCATCAAAATCTTTGCCGACACTCAGTTCGCCCTTGGAATCCAAGCCGTATTTGCGCGCCGGATTGAGGCTGCTCATCCGGACCACTTCTTCCAGCGGCATGCCCAGCTTTTCCACCAGGTTCGCAATCCCGTAAATCACCGGTTTGCTGCTGCCGGAAAGACGGCCGGTTTTGCTCAGCACGAAGCCCTCTTCGGTGACTTCCAGCACTTCGCGATCCGTTCCCTTGTTCTTCTGTCCCCCGCGGTAATGACCTGTCGGCGCGCCGAGAAAAGCGCCGTTATCGGATACCATCATGATTCGATCATGCGCCTTCATCTTCATGATCAGCTGAACCATTGGCAGGCAGACATGCAGACCATCGCAGATCAGTTCGCAATCAACTTCATCACGCAGAATGCAGGCGCCGGCAGTCCCGACATCCCGATGATGCAGCCCCGTCATGACATTCATCAGATGAGTGGCTACCGTAATGCCATGATCAATGCCGCGATTGGCTTCCTCAAAATTGGCGTTGGTATGATACGCCGCCACCGTGACTCCCTGAGATACAAAATAATCGATCGCTTCCAGCGCTCCGGGAACCTCCGGCGCAATGTCCACCAGCTTCAGCTTTCCCTGTGCTTCCCGGATCATCCGTGCGGCATGTTCCATATCCACCTGCGGATAACCGAGGTTAATTCCTTTTTCTCCTACCCGGGATCCCCACGGTCCCTCAGAATGAATTCCGACAATCCGGGACCCGTCAAAGTCCTCCTCCGCCAGCCTGGCCAGAATCGGATACTGTTCCACCACCGTCGTGGTTGGCATCACGCCTGTGACTCCAAACGCCGCCTCTGCTTTCAGCGCGTTTTTCAGTCCTTCCTCATCCGCATCATCAAAGCGGTATCCAGCCGCGCCATGATTGTGCGTATCGATAATTCCCGGCAGAATCCGGTCATTTCCATAATCAAAATCGACCGATTCATCGCCGATCTGATCCATTATCGCCTCGATTTTCCCATTTGTTACCCTGATGTAGGCGGGCTTGATTCCTTCGCTGGTAACCACCCGGTTGGAATGAATGATCATGTTTCGTTTCCTCTCTTTCTTTTGGTGCTGACGGCTGTCAGATCTGTTTCAGATCCCGGCAGGAAATCCGTTCGACATCATGCCGACGAATCCAGTCTTTCATAAAGGCGGACGTCCTCCTCTCATGATCCTTGCAGCGAATGATCGTAAACGTCGACCATCTGAAAATCTCCGTGCCCGCAAATCCCGCATGTCCGGCAATTCGGGCTATATCGTAATCCAGCAACGCGTCCGCATGCGTTTTCATGAACTGCAGCGTGCTGGTCTTCAGCTGCTGCTGTGCTGAAAACGGCTTGACGGTCCAATTCTTCCTGGTCGTTCCGATCTGAAACCGGTCGCAGAGATTCTGAGAATAGAGCATGCCGCTGCTTTGAGCAAGCTGACGGATTGCAGCCGCTTAGCCCGGACTGACCCGGCTGATCGAATGACCGTGCAGATATTCAGGATCTCTTCCTGTCAGTTCTCTGAACTTCTGCAAAGTCCGGATCAGCATATTGGCGGTGGAACGGATACGATGTTGAAATCAACGCCGAAACAGGTCTGCGGATACTTCTTGCCCCAGGATGCCGCCTCGGCACGGGAGGCCATGTTGACAAACAGACCGGTACACGTCAGGATTCCGTTATTGATCGCATCAAGAATTCCCGGCGTCATCCCCCTGGTAAACCCGCATCATCCGATTGAACGAACAGTTTCACTTGCTTCCTCCTCCCTTTTCCTTCTCTGGCTGGCAGCGCTTGCCGCCCCTGTTCATCCGTTCGGGCTGTCCGGTTTCTGAACTATCCGGACGATCAGAGTTTCAGCATTTTCTTACCCTGATCTTACACCCATTTGAAGCTGCTGACAATGCTCTTCAAAGAATTCCAAGAAAAGCCGGCACGAGGCAGAATCCATCCGTTTCGATAGGTTCATCGTTGCGTTGTTATCAAGTACCGCTTCATGAACTGACCCGCGGCGACAAATTCTTTTGCCTGTTGATGCGGCAGCCCTGTCTGTCGCTGATCAACGACCATCTCAACCGCCTGCTGCAATGATCTGAACATTGATGTAAATAACACTTTTTATCTGTGAATTCCAGCCAGATGAAGCGTATGATCCATTCAGTTTTCACTTACGGAAAAGTTCCGAAAATGATATAATTATATATAGTGAGGAGGAAGGGTATGTTTAAAGTTGGTGAATATCTCCGTTATGGCTCCCGCGGTATCTTTCAGGTCAGAGGCATTCAGCGCCGGCTTCTCAAAACCGGTTTGACGGCGGATTTCTATGTTCTGACCTCTGTTTTTGGCGTCAGCACCCAGATCATTACTCCTATCTCCAATCTGCAGCTGAAACCGGTCATGACCCGGGCTGAGGTGGAACAGGTCCTGGATCAGATTTCCACCGTTTCCATGGAATGGATCGATGACAAACATCTGCGGGAAGAAACCTGCCGCAAGGCACTGGAAGAGGGCGATGGTCTGAATCTGGCGGCGCTGATCAAAATGCTTTATCTGCAAAAACAACAGAAACTCAAGGAACACAAAGATCTCTCACGGGCTGATTCCGAAGCTTTCCGTAAGGCAGAAGAACTGCTGCGTGAGGAAATCTCTCTTTCGCTGGGGATTGCCCCGGATCAGGTTCACGACTACATCGTTTCCCGACTTCAGGAGAGAAGCTGACCGCTTCTTTTTATTTTATGACAAATATCATTAGCGTGTGGTATAAAGTAAACAGGCAACTTATTTTTTGACAGCTTGTTTAATTAAATAGAGTCTCAGTGTGAAGTTCAATCGTAATGAAAATAATGATTTGATAGTAAATCCTCCCATCGTTTGTGAAGGGCAGAGCTTCCAGAGTGAATTCCCCCTTTGCCTATAACAAGAAAACCGGTCAGCCAACCGGTTCTCTTATTTCAGTATCAGCGTCCTGCGATCGTGTCCAGCATGAGCACACCGGCAAAAAAGCGTCAGCATATCTCCTGGTTTGCCTTGGCCGATCCACTGAACATGTTGGCGGACTTGTGCGCTGCTTCCACCGCAGCCGGACATGGACCACCAGGTCTGATCCTGACCAAATCCATCCAGTCCCTCCCAGCGCAGCTCTTTCTGCGGCTGCAGTACAGTGAATCCTTCCAGTCGGATCTCAATGGGCTGACTCAGCCTGAGCTTGCGTTTCTGCTCGGAAATGGTCGTCGGCAGATACCCATGGTTGGCAATCACCGCCTCCACGCGGTAAAATCCATCTCCCAGCGGTTCACAGCTCAGCGATTCAATGACCAGACGCGGCAGAAAACGGCACAGCCGTAAGGCAAAACGGGCCGTCTTTTCGCATTCCTGCCGTAAAAAGGACGGCGGGCAGTTCTGCACAACAAATTTGCTGTCAAGGCCGCCGATCTCCACCTCACCCAGCTGCGGATGAGAAAACGGCGTCCATGGCTTCCAGCTTTGCGGACAATGCTGATCGATCCACGCCAGCGCCTTGATCTGCTGCTGACGGCGCTGGGATTCATCGCATTGCTGCGCGGTAATCTCCTCCATGGAAAGTCCGGCCCGGCTAAGCATATCCCACAGCTCCACCGTCACGGCAAAGATTCCCCGGTTCAGATACGCCCAGTCATCGCCCGCTCCGGCCGCGTAATCCTGGTGAGTACAGTGAAATCCGTCGAACAGATTCAGCAGCGGATATCCTGTTTCATGAGTACCGATTTGCCCGATCTGATGATAAATCCGGATATCCTGCACAGCGTCATGTTCAGACTCAGACCACGGTCCGGGCGGGTTCAGAATCTGACCGCCGCTGGTATGGCAGGTGATCATCACGCCGATTCCGGGATGCTGAATCAGAAAATCCGCTACCGCCCGGGTTTCCGGATTGTCCAGCGGATATTCGCCAGCCCCCGGCTGATCCGGCTTCCACCAGCTCGGATAATTACGATTGAAATCAAGATTCCATTTTGACTGGGCTGCCTTCAGCGTCTGATGTTTTGATCCGACAACCCGTCCCTCCGGCATCAGCGTATAAAAGCGCCCTTCCAGCTCATCCGGCTGCCGGCGCACCATCAGCCGCGGATCCTGTTCATCCTGTTTCCAGGCGCCGCAGGGATCCGGAATCCGCATCATGCGGATGACGCCATCATGATCCAGATCGTCCTTCACAATTCCCTGAACGGTTTCCGTTCTGCCTGGACGGTCGACAGAGCGCAGCGTGGCCGGCGTTTTGAGATACACCTCTGCGCCATCCGGGGAAATCCGCGGGATCAGCGTAAACGTATAGTGCTGAAGCAGAAAATGAATCTGCGGGTCGTCATGATTGCTCAGCAGAAGATCCAGAAGATACATGACCGCCATCGAACCGGTCACCTCGCCGGCATGGGTGTTGCCATCCAGATGAATCGCCGGTTTCTCATCCGGTTCGCCGCTTTCCAGATCAGTGACTTCCACCCCCCAGACGCTTCTTCCCTGCGGGGTCTGCGTCAGGGAATGAAGCCGCATCCAGCGCGGATAACGCTGCTGAAACTGCTGCAGCTGACAGGTCAGCTCTTCATAATCCATGTAGTGGTCGTACGTTCCTGCTGTTTTCATTTTCATTCCTCCTTTTTCCTTTCAAAGATAAAAACCGGTTTCCCGGTTTTCAAAATCGAATCGACAGAAGATTCAGCACACCGTAAAGAACGATCGTCAGCACGATGGCCCAGGACAGAAAAAACTGCCGGACCAGCACCCAGGGATCCGTCTCCCGGCGAATGATCAGACGGCTTTGTTTCAGCTGGAAAAAAGCCAGAATGGCCAGCACATAAATCACAAGACATCCCAAACCGATCAGCCATGAATAACGCGCCGGAATGGCCTGCAGCAGAAGATTCTGCGCATTGAGCAGCATATGAATGACCAGGGTCGGAACAATGGATCGATAGCGCATCGCCACCATCGCCAGCAAAACGCCGATAAAGAAGGACGAGAAAATGCTAACGGTGTTGCCATGCATCAGCGCAAACAGCAGTGAACTGGCAAAAATCGCAAACAAATTGCCCATCCGGCTGAATGCGCGCAGACAGACGCCGCGGAAAACAAACTCCTCACACAGCGGATAAATGACCAGAAACAGCACAAGATTCAGCCCCGCCGCCGCCATGCTGCTGTCATCAAGGCTGAGCAAAGAACCGCTGAACTGAATGTTCATCCAGCTCAGCACAATCGCCAGAATGCCGGTGATGAACGTCAGCAGCAGATTGACCGCCAGCGCCACCAGCGCCGTCTGTCCGATGCGTTTCCACTGTCCCCGACATGATCCAAAGAAAGAGCCGACTTTCAGCTTCAGTACTGCCGCGCATATCGAAAACGGAAGCAGCGTGATCAACAGCGTCAGTACAATTTCAGCTCCAGTCTCCAGTGCCGCGCGATCCATCGACCGATAGGCCGGCTCCAGTAACGGCAACAGTTGCCGGTAGCCGACAAACGCGCCGGCAGACAACACAAAGACAGCCAAAAACGCCAATCCGATCCGGTTAAAATACTTCCTTATCTGTCGAGGGGTGACAGTCTGTACTGTTTTTTCACTCATCGGCTTCCTCCTTCCGCAATTTTCTGAAACTCCACAGTGTATCCGTCCGGATCCTTCAGAAAAAACGAATACACATCAAAAAACGGATGCTGCCGGGGGACGGTCACCGAAGGCTGTTCTTTCAGCTTCTGATACATCCGGTCCACCTCTTCCCGACTGCCGCAGTTCAGCGAAATGCAGCTGTATTCCGGCAATCGGACCTGCGGTTTCTCAACGAATCCAAGATAGCCGTAACCGCTGTCGTAGATATGGCAGCCCGGCTGCGTATGCCACAGCTTCATCCCCAGCCGCTGCAGATAAAACTCATCGGTAGCCTGCAGACTGCGGCAGCTGAAAAAAACAACCATTGATCTCATCATAACACTCCTGATTCATTGGTTTACTGTTTTATTATCTCATTGTTTCCGCGAGATTGCAATTGCGGCGGAAAAAGCGGGTTTTTGCTTTTCAAGGCGATCTGGATTATACTGAACCTGTTCCCTGATAAAGAAAGGATGGAAAACGCCGATGAAAGATCAACTGAATCATGAGCTGCAGACTGCGCAGCAGCAGATATCCCAACAGGGAAAACGACTGAGCCGCATCGCCCTCATCCGCTTCTTGCTGTTTCTGGTAATGGCCTGGTCCGTGTTTCAGCTGGCAGAGGACCGCCAGGGCTGGTGGCTGATGCTATTAGTAAGCGGAGCCCTGTTTCTTCTGTGTCTGCATCATCATCAACAGCTGCGCCGGCAACAACAGCGTTGGATGGCCCGCAGTCAAATACTTCAGCGCTGCCTGATGCGCTTTGACGGCAGCTGGAAAACGCTGCCGGATACCGGCGCCGATCTGATCGATCCTCAACAAAATCATGTCCTTGATCTTGATGTATTCGGTCCGAACTCGCTGTATCAGTATCTGTGTATGGCAAAGCTGCCGCAGGGAAGAAAGAGGCTGGCGGAACTGCTGAGCTGTCCGCATGACGAAACACAGATCATCCGCCGCCAGAAAACAGTCAGAGCGCTGAGGGAAAATCTGACCTTTCTGTTGGACGACTGGACGGAAAGTCATCTGCTGTCCGATCAGCAGGCCCAGGCGCTAAGCAGAGAAAAAGTGGAAACGCTGCTGCAGCCGGTGACGCTGCCGGTTCCCCGCTGGCTCATTCGCAGTCTGCCGATCGTCACGCTGACGATGCTGGCGCTGACCGTTTCGCGGATTGTTCCGCCGCTGTGGTTCATGCTTCTGTTTTTTGCCCAGGCGGCGCTGGCTTTGTTTTCCATGGGCCCGGTCCGCTGCTCGCTGCAAACGGCCAGTCAGTGCCGATACGGCCTGCAGAGCAGCCTGAACCGCTGCCGCCGCATCGTACATCAGGCGCCCGCCTGTCCGCATCTGGATACGCTGGTTTCCCAGCTTTCTCAGAAAGAGGGCTTTCTTCATGGCGCCGCCATGCTTGACCGGCTGCTGGACCTGCTTTCTCTCAACGCCAATCCCTTCCTCTATCTTCCCTGCCAGCTGCTGCTGTTATGGGATCTGCAATGTCTGATTCGCTGGAATCACTGGATCCGGCGGGGTGGCCGCCAATGGCTGAGCGTGCTGGATCAGCTGGGAGAGCTGGAAGCGCTGGAATCGCTGACGATGTGCGGACTGACGCATCAGGAATACTGCTTCCCGCAGTTTCATCATCAGCCGCAGCCGGATCTGCAGCTGACCCGTATCGCTCACCCACTGCTGGATCCGCAAACCGCCATAGCCAATGATCTGACCTTGAACTGTTCGCTGACGGTGATTACCGGTTCCAACATGTCCGGCAAAACCACCTTCATGCGCACTGTGGGCCTGAACCAGATTCTGGCGCAGGCTGGCGGGTATGTCTGCGCTGCCGCCATGAGCACCTGCTGCTTCCGTTTGCTGAGCTCAATGCGCATCCGCGATGATCTGAGTGAGGGCATCTCCACTTTTTATGGCGAATTGATGCGGATCCGCCAGATTCTTAACGCTGTGGCTGACAAACAGCCGCTGCTGATTCTGATCGATGAACTATTCCGCGGAACCAACTCGCTGGACCGCATCGATGGCTCCAAAGAAGTGCTGAAGCGGTTGGATCATCCATGGATCCGGGCGCTGATCACTACCCACGATCTGCAGCTGTGCCAGTCCGCCAAAGCCAACGTTCATTTTGAAGAACAGTACCAGGACGGAAAAATTCTGTTCGATTACCGCCTCAAATCCGGCCCCTGCACAACCCGCAACGCCCGCTATCTGATGAAAATGGTAGGCATCAGCGATTGATTTTTACTCAGATTCCGCTACAATAAAGTTCATAAGAACAGGGGGAATACCAGGATGATTGCATTCACTCACGGCAAGCTTCTCACCGTAACCCAGGGCGTAATCGACAATGGCACGCTGCTAATCGAAGGGGGAAAAATCAGAGCTGTCGGCGCCGGTCTGACCATTCCGGATGGGACAGAGGTGATCGATGTTTCCGGCAAATGGGTTACGCCGGGACTGATCGACGCCCATACGCACATCTCCACTTTCAACGAGCCTCATTTTCTGCCGCATATCGGCGATGGCAATGAAACCTCGGCGCCAGTCACGGCTCAGATTCGCGGCATCGACGCGCTGAATCCGCATGACATGGCGATCCGCAAAGCCCGTCAGGCCGGTTTTACAACCTGCTATACCGGACCGGGCAGCGCCAACGTCATCGGCGGTACCGGACTGAGTTTCAAGCTGAAACAGGCGGATACGGTTGCGGACATCGCGATCCAGGGCTCAGAAATGATGAAAATGGCGCTGGGAGAAAATCCGAAACGGGTTTACGGCTCCGACAGAAAAATGCCGGTAACCCGTATGGGAACCGGTGCCGTTTTGCGCAAGGCGCTGGTTGACGCCCGCGAATACAGCAACAAACTGGCTCAGGGCAAACAGGTCGAACGCGATTTTGAACTGGAAGCGCTGGTTCCGGTGGTGCGTGGCGAAATGCGCTGCCGCATTCACTGCCACCGCGCCGACGACATCGTCACCGCCATTCGCATCGCCGAGGAATTCCAGCTGGATTACACGCTGGAACACTGCACCGAAGGCTACAAAATTCTTGATTTTCTGAAGGAAAAACAGGCTCGTGTCGTCATCGGACCGCTGTTGATGAGTCCGTCCAAATTTGAAATCTGGGGCTGCCGTCAGGATACGCCGGCACTCTTCGAACAGGCCGGAATCCACGATTTCAGTCTGATGGCGGATGATTCCTCAGCGACCCAGTGGCTGCCGGTGCATGTCGGCATTGCCATGCGCTATGGTCTGAGCTTCGAACAGGCGCTGCAGGCGGTGACAATCAACCCGGCGCGGCTGTTGAAGCTGCAGGATCGCATCGGTTCGCTGGAAGCCGGCAAGGATGCCGATATCGCCATTTTCAGCGGCATGCCGTTCTCCAATCTGTCGCTGTGTGAAATGGTTGTCATCGACGGCAAAATCGAATACAGAAAGGATGGGGATCACGCATGATCGCAATCATTCATGGAAAACTGATTACCGTGACTCAGGGGATCATCGAAAACGGTACGCTGCTGATAGAGGACGGCAAGATCACCGCCATCGGCACCGAGATCGAAGTCCCATCAGAAGCGACTGTCATCGACGCTGCCGGCCAGTGGGTTACGCCGGGACTGATCGATGCCCACAGCCATCTGAGCGGACTCAATGAACCGGCCTGGATGCCTTCCGTCATGGACGCTAACGAAATCACCAGCCCGGTTACCGCCCAGGTGCGCATGCTGGACGCCTTCAATCCGTTCGATATCGCGATTGCCAAAGTCCGCAACGCCGGATTTACAACCTGCTGCACGCTGCCGGGCAGCGCCAATGTCATCGGCGGTACCGGCTTCAGCTTCAAACTGAAAAACAAGCCGACAGTGCAGGAAATGATGATTCCGGGAACGGAAGTCATGAAAATGGCGCTGGGCGAAAACCCGAAGCGCTGTTACGGTTCCGATAAAAAAATGCCGATGACCCGCATGGGAACCGGCGCCGTATTGCGGGAAACGCTGTTCAACGCCCGGGAATACGCTCAGCAGCTGGATGAAGCTCAGGCGGATCCGGCCAAAAAGGTCAAGCGGGATTTCCGTCTGGAACCGCTGGTTCCGGTAGTCCGCGGCCAGATGAAATGCCGTATCCACTGTCATCAGGCCAACGATATTGTCACCGCCATCCGCATTGCAGAAGAATTCGGCCTGCAGTATTCCATTGAACACTGCACGGAAGGTTACAAAATTCTGGATCTGCTGCGGGAAAAGAACGTCACCGCCGTCGTCGGACCGCTGTTGATGGGCCCGGCCAAGTTTGAAATCTGGGGCTGCCGTCAGGATACGCCTGCGGTGATGGAAAAGGCCGGCATCAACTTCTGTCTGACTGCCGATGGCGCTTCCGAAACCGTCTGGCTGCCAACCCATGTCGGAATCGCCATGGCTCGCGGTCTCAGCTTTGAAACCGCGATGCAGGCGGTGACGATCCGGCCGGCTGCCCTGTTGGGATTGCAGGATCGCATCGGTTCGCTGGAAGTCGGCAAGGATGCGGACATCGCCATCTTTGACGGCATGCCGTTTGAAAACCTGACCCGCTGCGTCGCTACGCTCATCGACGGCCAGATCGAATACCAGGCTTAAAACTGGATAAACAAAAAGGGAGTTCCGCCAGCTTCTTATGAAACGCTGAATGCAGCGTCAGAGAGCTGGCTTGGCTCCCTTTTTCTTTTCTGTCCGCTATGCCTGATCCTGCCGCAAAAGCCACTCAACGCACTCTTCCACACTGGCGAAAAGACGGCTGGCCGCCTGTTTCACCTCATCGACGCCGCTTTCCATCGCAAAGCCATGAAAGCCGGTAATCATCGGCAGATCGTTGTAGTCGTCGCCGATCACCGCCACACGATCGCATCCCAACAGCTCCGCCGCTGCCTGCACTCCGGTTTTTTTGGAAACGCCATGGGCTACGATATCCAGCGTGCCGCGATTGATAAAACAGTTCAGCGCAAAACGCCGCTCCAGATCAAAGGCCAGCTCCTTCATCCGCTGACGATCGTCCATCCAGACCGCCAGAGAAAAAATCGGTCCCTGCCGGCGCAGCTGCTCTTCCGGCACCGCCCATGCCTGATATCGCCGCATCCGCTCAGCCATCCGCGGATCTGCGGATACCGGCCGGATCGCGGCAAAACTCATCTGCCGTCCGCCGCAGGCGACGTAACCGAGAATCTCCTGCTGGCGCAGATAATCCATCAGCGCCAGAGCCGTCGCCTGATCGATCGGAAACTGACGCCGCCAGCAGCCGCTGCTATCGGAAATCAGAGCGCCGTTGGAACTCAGAATCAGATCAGGCCTGATCCCATTGGCCAGAATTTCTTCTTCAATCATGTTCAGGCCCCGCCCTGTTACCAGCGCAAAGCGATGACCGCTTCGCTGAAAGCGCTGCACTGCGGCAACCGTATCGGGCGCTACCCGCGCCCCCAAACGCAGCGTTCCATCATAATCCGATGCCAGCAACCTCATCCTGTTTCCCCCTTCACAATACCTGTTTCAGATAATCGTCAATCAGTCTGACCATGTTGGCGGTATTGCTGACAAGCGGCCGGGGAGTGAAGGTTTCTGCCCGTTTCAGCACTTCATCCAGCCGCTGTCCGTCATAATAAGCCAGAAGATAGCCCTCTTTCTCAAATGTTCCGACAATCTCCAGCTGATGATCGTTATGATGTTCGTGATAGCGGGCCAGCCGCGGAGCGGCAATCACCCGCTTGCCCAGCCGCAGAGCCGCCATGATCGTTCCCACTCCGCCATGGGTGATCAGCAGGTCGCATTGCGCCAGCAATTGATCAAACTGATCCATCGGAATCAGATCAAACATTTCCATGTGCCGCGAGGAAAACGGCGTACAGCCCGCCTGAACGACGACACGATCCTGAATGACGCCGGCCTCAATCTGTTCCTCAATCGCCTGCAGCAGGCGAACAAACGTCTTATCCTGCGTTCCCAGTGTTACCAATATCATCAGAAAATCCATCCTCCCATTACAGCCCGCGGATACACCTTCAGCATCGATTCCCACTGAACGATAAACAGATCGGCAATCGGATAAACAATCCGGCCCGCCTCCGTCGCCGTCGTGGAATTCGCAAACGTTTCAATCCAGATCACTTTGCGACGAAAAAGATGAGCGATAAAACACATCGGCACCGCCGTATGCGTCCCGGTCGTAATGACCGCGTCCGGTCTGATCTTCAGAAACAGCGCCAGACTTTTCAGACAGTTCCAGCCAAAGATGAACAGATACGGCAACAGATGCTGTTTTGTCCCGTATTTCAGATAATGCATGTGCTGGCCGTACTGCTGCTTCAGCTGCCGGTTGGATTTGGTCTTTTCCGTCACCAGCGACATCTCATATCTGGAAAACAGCGCGGACAGCTGCAGCAATTCCGTCAAATGCCCGCCGGTAGAAGAAATAAACATGACTTTTTTCATGATCTCACCTGCATAAAAATAAAGAGTGCTGAACACACTCTTTATTTTACCTTATTTCAGGCTGTTTTTCACCAGTTCCGTGACTTCTTTTACGCTGTCGCAAGCCAGCGCTTTTTCCGCCAGCGATTCCATTTCCTTTTTCGACAGCGAACGGATCATCTTACGGGTACGCAGGATGCTGGACGCCGACATCGAGAACTCATCCAGTCCCAGGCCCAGCAGCACCGGCGCCGCCAGTTCGTCACCGGCCATCTCGCCGCACATACCGCACCATTTGCCTTCCTTATGAGCGCCGTCAATGGTCATCTTGATCAGTCGCAGAATGGATGGATTCAGCGGCTGATACAGATAGGAAACCTTTTCCGACATTCTGTCGGCCGCCATCGAATACTGAATCAGGTCATTGGTACCGATCGAGAAGAAATCCGCTTCCTTGGCGAACTGATCTGCCAGTACCGCTGCCGCCGGAATTTCAACCATCATTCCCACTTCGATGTTTTCGGAAACCGCAACGCCTTCGCTGATAAGCTTCGCCTTTTCTTCCTCAAAGATTGCCTTGGCCTGCCGGAATTCATCCAGCGTGGCGATCATCGGGAACATGATGCACAGCTTGCCGTAAACGGAAGCCCGGATCAGCGCCCGCAGCTGCGTTCTGAAAATATCGGTTCTGTCCAGGCACAGACGAATCGCCCGATATCCCAAAAACGGATTCATTTCTTCCGGGAACGTGAAATACGGAAGTTTCTTATCGCCGCCGATATCCAGCGTACGGACGACAACCTTTTTGCCGCCCATGCCTTCCAGAACGGCCTTGTACGCCTCAAACTGTTCTTCTTCGCTCGGGAAATCAAGCTCGCTGTCCATGTACAGGAATTCCGTACGGTACAGACCGACGCCCTCGCCGCCGTTGTTCAGAACGCCTTCCACATCTTTCGGAGTACCGATGTTGCCGGCCAGTTCGACTTCATGGCCATCCGTCGTTACGCTCTTGGCGTCCTTCAGCACCTTCAGCGCTTCCTTTTCCGCCTTGAACGCTTCCGCCTTTTTCGTATATTCTTCAATCTGCGCTTCGCTCGGATTCAGAATGACTTCGCCCGCAACCGCATCCAGAATGATGCAGTCGCCCTGGCTGGCCTGATCCATGATCCCGGCCACACCGACTACCGCCGGAATTTCCAGACTGCGCGCCATGATCGCCGAATGCGATGTTCTTCCGCCGATCGCCGTCGCAAAACCCAGCGTGAACTGCTTATTCAGCTGCGCGGTATCCGATGGCGTCAGATCTTCCGCGACGATGACCACTTCCTCATTGATCGCCGTCAGATCCGGAATCACTGCGCCGACAATGTTGCATTTCAGACGGAACGTCACATCCTTGACATCGGCCGCTCTTTCCTTGAAATAATCGTTATCCATCGACTCAAACATGGAAATCATCATGTTGGCAACCTGTTCCGTCGCATATTCCGCATTGCAGCTCTCGCTGTTGATCATTTCCTCGATCTGTCCGGACAGTTCCGGGTCATTGGCCATCATCAGATGAGCGTCGAAAATGGCCAGTTCTTCTTCACTCAGCTTGCCTTCAGCTCTGACTTTGACCGCCTCGATATCTTCACGGGTTTTTGCCAGCGCAGCCTGGAATTTCGCAATTTCCTGCGCGCTCTCACACGTCTTCTTTTCAATGTTCAGCACTGGCTGTTCCAGCTTGTACACTTTCGCAATAGCGATTCCCGATGATGCTGCGATACCTTTTAACATACTGCTTCCTCCTAATTTGATATCTGCTGTGATAAATCGAGCACATCCTGCACTGTTTCCAGTTTCAGCATGGCCTCGTCATGGAAGGTCAGGTTCATCTTTTCCTCAAAGTTCAGCAGAATCTCCATCAGATCGATAGAATCGATGCCCAGCTCCTCCAGTCGTGTACGGGGTGTAATCAAAGCGCTTACACTGGCCTTTTCACAAAGCAGTGACCGCAATAATTCAAACGTTTCCATTTTTCCACCTCTACATGAAATAATAGCATTTTTTATACGTTCAGGCAATCCATAAATTCGCTGATCGCCCGCTGGCGCAGCCGGTAAAACGTGCTTTTGCTGTAGTAATGATAGTACCAGCCTTCCCCCTCTTCATCGAGAAATTCCCGCACGATAATCTCACGGTATTTTCCCGGCAGCGCCTCCAGTGCGCTTTCATACAAACTGACCGTCAGCGTATCGGCCGGATCGCTTCCCTCCTTGCCATGAAGTTTCATTCTCTGACGCTGACAGGACTTCCGGTAACAGCTGGTAATGTAGCGGATCAGACTTTCTTTCTGCTGTGAACTGAGCTCTCTGTGCATGGTCGCTTCCCCCTCCCGCATCTCTTTTATTCAGAACTATTCGCTTTTCTTTACGATTTCCTGTCTGATTCCCGATATAAGAGAAAAAACGTTTTTTACCGATATTTTCCTTACAATTTTCATCTTGTCAGCGCTTTCCCGGGTGTTTCGGTCAGTGACAATTATCGCTGTTTGAATTACAATAAAGACGGAGGTTTCACCGATGAACAAAACCGAGATTGCTTATCCGCGAATTATTTTTTCGCTGCTGGTTTATTTTCTGTTTCCGCTGAGTGCGGATTTTCTGAATTCAATGGTCGATTCGCCAACCATCACGGCGACGCTGATCACCAGCGCCATTGCATTTGTGCTTATCCTCTTCAACTGGGATGTGCTGCAGCGGCATATCCGCCGTTTCGGCGAAGATCTGAAGGAAGGACTTTTGTTCTTTGTGATCGGCTTGCTGGCGGCGGGGGTGCTGATGCTGTTCAATCACTTTTTCCTGCATGCGCCGATCTGGGAGCTGGAAAACGATATTCTGCTGCATTACACTTTTTTTCTGCCGCTGATCTTGCTGGTCTACTCCGTCTGCAGCGCGCTGAGTTTTTCACTGGCCTTTAAAATTCTGATGGATCGCATTCATCTGCCGGTGCGCGAATCGTTCAACATCCTGATTTCCGGCGTGCTGTTCGGCTTGCTGTGTACGCTGTCGATGACCCCGGGCACCCCGGAGCTGTTTTTGCGGCTGTTTCTGTTCGAGTTTCTCTTTGCCGCGCTGGCTTCCTATCTCTACAATCAGACCCATTCCATTATTCCCATGGTTCTGGCGCACAGTCTGGTCCTGCTGATTTGCGGCATCCTGACCGTACTGTAAAACCGGAAGAAGCGAAGAAAACCGCTCTCATGACAGAATTCAGGGCGGTTTTCTCTTTTTCCGGTTTTTTTCATGATCAAAGACGTCCCTGACGGAACTGCTGCATCATCTGATGACCGATGCTCAGCGGATCAGGATTGTCCGGCAGCTGCTGCGGTTTCAGCCACATCGCTTCAGCAATCTCCTCTTTCTGTAACCGCAGCTTTGCTTCCCCCTGCAGTTCGCTGACAAAAGCGGCCATCTGAGAAGAAGAGAAAGCCCAGGGTTGCGAACCATAATAGGTCAGTTTGCCTGTCCGTAACCCTACTTCTTCCCACACCTCGCGGCGAACCGCATCTTCCAGTGTTTCCGCCACTTCCACATATCCGGCCACCAGCGCCAGATGATCCCGGCCCGGATTTCTGACAACCAGAAGGCGTCCGCGCTGCCGGTCGATCACCGCCGTGATCACGCAGGGAGCGATCGTCGGATATTCGATATGCCCGCACCGCTTGCAGATACGGGCCCGCTCCGTTTCGCTGTCCCGCATCGCGCCGCCGCAGCAACCGCAAAACTGCCGCTGCTTCCGCCAAGCGGCGATCTGCAGCGCCGTCACCCCGGCCAGCGCCAGCACATTGGGTTTCAGATGACGCAGCATCGATGCCGGCACCCAGAACGTCTGCGGCAGAAACACCGGTTCGTCTGTCAGAAAAACTCCCATACCGTCAATCTCAAACAGATATACCAGCTCCAGCCGCTGCCGCAGCTGTGCTACCCGGGGAAAACTCCTCGCTCCCTCGCTCATCAGTACCTGATCGCCATCAACAGCGATCAGCCAGTCGTCAGCATCAGGCTGACGGCGCTGGAACTGATTGTTCAGCCGATGCGGCGCAATGTCTTCAATCATCGTTATCCCCCTTTCTGAAAGGAAAAAAGAGCTTGCGCTCTTTGGTGGTTTAACGTTGCCAGCCGCGGGCCGCAGTGACGATCAGCTCGCACGTCAGATCCAGACCGATGGAACTGTTGATCGTCAGATCGTAGGAACCGCTGTCGCCCCAGTTTTTGTCCGTATAATAATCATAATACGCTTTGCGTTCCTTGTCCGTTCTCAACACCAGCGCCCGGATATCCTTTTCCCGCCGCTGATAGGAAGATTTTACCCGTTCAATGCGATCCGCCAGCGGCGCGTTGATGAATACGCTGAGAAGGTTCCGATCGCGCAGCACATAATCCGCGCAGCGCCCGACGATCACGCATGGCTGTACCGCCAGCTGCTGAATGACTTCCGTCTGCGCCAGAAAAACCTGAACATCCATCATCTGACTGAGACTGAACAGAGAATTGCTGAGCACGGAAGACCGTTTCATTTCCTCCTTGCGGACAAATTCCTCAGAAAACCCGGTCTTTTTGGCCGTCATGGCGATCAGTTCCTTGTCATAATAAGGAATCTGCAGGCTCTGCGCCACCTTTCTTGCGACATCCCGACCGGCGGAACCATATTGCCGGCTGACGGTAATGATTGGCAATGTCATCGCTCTTCTCCTCTTTTCTATCCCCTGTTTTCTTCATTGTAGGCGATCCATCCGGGAAAGTCAATCAACAGAAAAAAGGCATGACTGCTCATGCCTTCTGCTGCTCTTTCGTCTTTTTGGCGCGCTGTTTTTTTTCTTCCAGCTGACGTGTGTTCCGATCCAGCTCCGCCCGGAAATAATTCAGAATTTTCTCCAGGCTTTCAATCATGACTTCTTCCTTTTCCAGATCCAGATCCGCGATGCAGCTGTCCACCATCCGGGTATGGAACTGCTGATGAATGCGCAGCACCTCTTCCGCCCTGGCAGACAGAAGCAGACGTACGACCCGCTTATCCTGCATGTCTTTGCACTTCATGATATATCCCTTGCGGACCAGAGAATTGACGGCCACGCTCAGCGTTCCCGGCGTCACCATCTGTAACCGTGCGACATCTCCCAGCGTTTTGGTCTGACTTTTTTGCACATTCTCCAGAATGTGGACTTCCGTCATCGACAAGGTGACGCCCATCTGCTTCATGTACCGCTCTTCAATAAACAGGATATGATTGAACACTTCCACCAGCAGGCCGTTGACCGTTTCATGTACCCGACTCATGGCATCACCTCCATTAAAAGTTATTTTAGCTTTTTTTCAGATTGTGTCAAGTTTCGAACTTTCAATCCTGACGGATCAGCTGCGTTCTGAGCTTCTGAATGATGCGTTTTTCCAGCCGTGAAATATAGGATTGCGAAATGCCGAGCTGATCGGCGATATCTTTCTGCGTCAGTTCTTCATGATTGATGCCATAGCGCATTTCCAGAATCATCCGTTCGTTGTCCTTCAGTTTTTCCATCGCCTTTCTGAGCTGCCGCTTGTCTTCCTGAGCGTAAAATTCCTCGGCCACAATGTCTCCTTCCGTTCCCAGAATATCGGACAGCAGCAGTTCGTTGCCATCGTAGTCGACATTCAGTGGTTCATCAAAAGAGACTTCGGCCCGGCGGCGGTTTTTCTTGCGCAGAAACATCAGAATTTCATTTTCGATGCAGCGGGAAGCATAGGTCACCAGTTTGATATTCTTATCGCGCTTGAACGTGTTGACCGCCTTGATCAGACCGATCGTTCCGATACTGATCAGATCTTCCATGAAGATCGGATTGGTTTCATAACGCTTGGCAATGTAAACGACCAGCCGCAGGTTATGCTCAATCAGCTTGTCACGGGCGCTGCGATCGCCATTTTCCCAGTCGATCAGCGCCTGCTGCTCCTGTTGTTTGTCCAGCGGATGAGGCAGCACCTCGCCGCTTTGAATGAAATAGACGCTTTTGCCGCCGCGTGAGCGCAGGCAGGCCAGCAGCCATCGAATCCATCGTTTCATCAGTTTTTTTCACAGTGAACAGCATCCGGTTCAGCAAAACATCATAACCGCAATCCTCCAGCGCTTCACTGCCGGCCAGCCAGACCTCGCGCTCAAACTGCCCCGGAATGATCAGCCTCATCCGCCACGCAGCCAGATGCTGACAGCCCTGAACGGTCTGAATGGACAGCCAGTGGCCGGAACGGTTTTGCAGCTGGCGGCACAGCGACGGGCGGACAAAAACCAGCGGCAGTCCTTCAAAAACGGCGCTGTTGCCTGAATCCAGGTAACCGCAAAGCCGCTGACGTCCCTGCGGCAGCATCAGAATCACCGGATACAGGTATTCCGTATCAGCCAGTCCCTGCCCCAGCCGCTTCTGAATCAGAACGTCGATCCCGATCAGTCCGGCCGCGACAACCACCCAGCCGCCGCAGGATGCCGGTAAAAACAGCTGAAAACGCAGCAGGGACCCGTGAAACAGTTTCATCAGCCCATAGCTCAGCAGAAACCGGATCCCCCAGCCAAATAACAGCGCCGGAAAGCAGAAGGAAAAAACCCCTGCCGCACAGATCAGCTCCGCTATTCCCGTCAGCCATACGCCGCCCTCAAACCACATCAGCGCCCCCAGTGCCGGAGTAATCCAGCACAGTGCCAACAATCGCTTCAAGGAGACGCTGCGGCGGCAGAGCCAGGCGGCCAGCAGCTGACTGGACACGTTCAGC
This sequence comes from uncultured Holdemania sp., assembly GCA_904395815.1. Classification (GTDB taxonomy): domain Bacteria; phylum Bacillota_I; class Bacilli_A; order Erysipelotrichales; family Erysipelotrichaceae; genus Holdemania. The sequence goes on along the minus strand of CAJFOC010000030.1, from coordinate 11,787 downwards.
ACACTGCCGAAGATGATCGTTACCTCCACATAGCTGTTCACTTTTCTCTCCTTTCTCTGTTTTTATCATAAGAAAGCCCGACGGGGTTTTTTGTCGTTTTCCAACAGCGGACGGATGAAAATTCCTCCCCCGCCTCTTCCCCAAAAAGAAAAGGCCGTCAGGCCTTATTCTGTTTCCAGCAAACCGTAGCCGCCGTTTTTGCGCTTGTAGACAACGGCGATGCTGTCAGTTTCTTCATCCGTGTAAATAAAGAAGGAATGTCCCAGCATTTCCATCCGCATGATGGCTTCTTCCAGATCCATCTTTTCCGCTTTCACCGTTTTGGTTCTGACAGCGACATCCTCCTGTTTCAGCACTTCCTCATCTTCCTCGATGAAGCTCAGCGCCAGCTTTTCCTTATGCCGGCGGGATAGACGGGTTTTCTGACGGCGAATCTGATCTTCCAGTTTATCGATAGCCAGATCGATCGCCGCATACAGATCCTCATGTTCCACTTCGGTTCTCAGCGTACCGACCTTGGTCGGAATCGTAACTTCAATTTTCTGTGCCAGCGGATAAGTACGGACGACAACCCGGGCCGTCGTTGAAGGATCGATCAACAGGTACTTTTCCAGAAAGGACAGTTTTTTCTCAATTTTGGCTCTCATTCCTTCAGTGACACTGACATTTTTTCCGACAATTTCAAACTTCATGAATGATTCCTCCTTTGTTGATACCTTTAGTATAGCCTGACACTGAAAAAAAGTTCAGTCTTTAAAGACGGAGATTTTCATGCTATACTGAAACTGCAGGGGCCGGATGATCCGGCCCCTTTTTCATTGTTTCATTCCTGTTTCAGCACCCGCTTCAGCAGCCCGATCACATTGTCATATCCGATATCACGGCACTGCTGTTCACTGAAGCCCTGCGCCCGCAATCCTTTCATCAGATTCTGCGCCTGGCCAGCATGAGTCAGATCGCTGGCCATGGACGTTGTATGCCCGTCAAGAAAATCCATGAAATCAAAGCCGACCGCCAAAGTGTTGACCCCTGCCAGATCCGCAATGTAGCGGCCATGGGCGGCCAGATGCAGCGCATCCTGCTGCTGCGGATCCGCGGCGATGAAGTTTCTGGCCGCATTCAGACCGATCAGTCCGCCCCGCAAAGCGATGGCCCGGATCTGCTGATCGGTCAGGTTGCGGTCCACCGCACGCAAAGCGCGGGCATTGGAATGGGTAGCGATCAGCGGGCCTTCAGTCACCTCGATCATATCCCAGAACGTTTTTTCATTGGTATGAGACACATCCAGAATCATGCCCAGCTCTTCCATTTTGCGAACCGCCTTGCGTCCTTCCTCACTCAGGCCGCGAACAACTGTTCCCTTGACGCCGGTCGCCAGCGCATTTTCTTCGTTCCAGCACAGTGAAGCGATCCGCACGCCCTGATCGTACAGCCACTGAATTTTCTGCTCCGCCTGATCGCGGATACCGCACATGCCCTCCACCGTCATAATCACATGCGGTTTGCCGGTTTCCGTCAGATCCTGACGGCCCCGGATCCACGTAACGCGATCGAGCGTGGCTTCAATCTCCTGCCGGGTAGCCAGCACCATCTGCTGCATCTGCTCCCAGCTTTCCTCTCCTTCGAAATAACAGGCGATCCCCACGCCCTCGACCTCGCCAGCCGCCAGCTTGTCCAAATGATCAGAGCGCAGCACCCCCGTTCTTCCCTGTTGATGCTGATGAAGAATATCCCAGCCGATATCGGCATGCAGATCAAAGATTCTCATGGTTTCCTCCTTTTATCCCGCCACGGGATCGTTCTGTTTTCGAAATGCCGGCTGATGTTCGCGCACAAGCCGTTTCAGCCATCTCAGCACCACGATCATGGAATAGGTATCCATGCCGCAGTATTCCAGCAGATGAGCGCGAATCGCCGCCGGATCCGCCTGCGGATCCTGCAGATCAAGCTGCCGCCACTGCAGTACCGCTTCCATCCCCTGATGAATATCCAGATCCTGATAATTCTGGGTCGCATCGGCAATCGGCAGCAGGGCTTTCAGCGAATACATTCCCCGCATGCGCAGATCATAAACCAGCCCGCTCTGAAATGGAAACGACAGATCCACCATCCTCGCCGCGATCCGTTTCAGCTGCGGCGCATAGCAGGGAAATTGCTGCGCCAGCTCCTGCAGACGGATTTTTTCCGCGCCTTCGGCATTGTAGGCGAGAATGCTGCCACGGCAGGGAAGATCCGCCAGCAGCCGCTCGATCCATTCACGGCGGCAATCATGCACGCCGATATATTCGCGATGAATCAGCGAACCGTCCTCGTTTTGAATGTGCAGCGAATACTGAAACGGCAGCGGCTGATAACATCGCATGCCTTCATAAGGCGGAATCGCGTAGGTTTCCCATTCAAAATCAAGAAAACACAGCGGCTCTTTCAGCACGCTGTCCATCCAGCTCTGCAATCCCAGCACATCGACATAACAACCGCCCTGCTGAGCGGCGCGAATCTGCGCAAACTGCTGCCGGGTCCCTTCCAGCTGCTGCAGATCCGCATCCTGTAAACGAAGCCGGCCCATAGCCGCCATGTCCGCCTTGTGTTGCGAAGAAACCAGCGTCATGATCGAATCTGCCTCCAGCTGCTGCTCTTGCGGAAAACAGCGCTGATAATAGGCGCATTTGTTGCGGCGGGTACAGCATGGCCGGCGCCATGGCGGCGGCGCCGGCTGATCCAGACAGCTTCGCATCTGCTGCAGCAGAGCGGAAACTTCCAGCCGCTGCTGCCGCAATACCTCTTCAATCGCTCTTTTCGGCCGTCCGGCCTCGTTATAGAAATGATCCGAGATCAGCAGCAATTCCTGCGGATCCAGCTGTGCACCGCGGACATAGCGGTGATTGAGATGAATCAGCCGGACGTGGCTGACCGGGATCGACTGCTGCTGCAGCACCCACAGACTCAGACCGAAGCCAAAAGCTTCCGCTTCCGTTGGAAAATGACCGCCATAAAGAAAATACACGTCCCATCCCGCCTCTGTTCGATGCAGAAACGGAATCTTGACCCTGAGATCCGCGGCTTCAAATCGTGGCGAAATCAACCAGTCAGCCCAGTTCAGCGCTTCTTTTGCCCGCTGCGGATCATCGCCGCGGATGCCCCGGAAATTCATATCGGGATCCACGCCCAGCTTGCGGCAGGCCAGCTCCGTCAGATCCCCGTCCATCCGGACAAAGGGAGAAAAGGGCGGCAGCGGCTCCTTCCAGCTCAGCCAGAACTGCCGGGAACAGCGGCAGTATTTTTTACAATCCGATGTATGAAACATAGGTTATCACCGGTTTGATTATACCACCTGTTGTCCAAGCCGCCAAGCGTTCCCCCAAGTCCCTTGCCGTCTGTCTATTTCTCCTCGGCAATGCAGAAACGGCCATCGCGGAAAAACTCCACTGTCGTTCCGTCGGCACGAACACCGCAGATCCGCATGTCTTCACTGCCAAACATGAAATCCACATGCGTCATGGAAAAATTGCAGCCTCTGTCTTTCATCTGCTGCTCGCTGAGCGTCTGATAGCCCTTCAGGTTCATCGGATATGCCCGGCCCAGCGCCAGATGGCAGCTGGCATTCTCATCAAACAGCGTATTGTAAAACAACAGTCCCGAACGGAAAATCGGCGTATCCACATCCACCAGCGCCACCTCGCCCAGATAGCAGCTGCCTTCATCAAACTCAATCAGACGGCTCAGCGTTTCCTCTTCCTCTTCCGCATGCCAGCGCACCGCCCGGCCGCCTTCAAACTCAATCCAGAAGTTCTGAATCAGCTTGCCCTGATAGCTCAGCGGGCGGGTCGCGCAGACACGCCCTTCGACGCCGGTACGCATCGGCATGGTAAAGATTTCCTCTGTCGGCATGTTGGGATTGAAAACGATCCCCTGCTGCGTTTTCTCCGCTCCCCCTGCCCACAGATGATCCTCAGGCAAAGCCACCGTCAGATCGGTTCCCAGACCGTTGCGGAAATGCAGTGACGTAAACTGCTGACGATTCAGCCATTCGCTCTGCCGCGCCAGTTTTTCGTCATGTTCTCTCCAGCGCGCCGCCGGATCCTGCCGGCCATCGATTCTTACCGAATGCAGAATCGCCTGCCACAGCCGGTCCACCGCTTCCTCAGGATCGCACTCCGGAAACACCTTCTGCGCCCATTGCGGATTGGGAATGGCAAGGATACACCACTGTCCCTGATTGGACATCGTGTAATCCTGAAATTTTTCCAGCGCCCGGCGCCGGGCTGTCGTCACCTGCTGGATTTTGGCTGCATCGATCGCCGACATCAGTCCCGGAATTTCCGAGCTGATGTTCAGCAGGCAATAGCCGCGGTCCACCCAGTGCTGTTCCCTGTCTTTCTGCCACTCCGGCACCTGACACAGCACTTCGGTATCCGCCCATTCATAGGCGGTTTTGCTGATGAGATCATCCTGCCACTGAACGATGACTTCTCCCGCGTTGGCACGATAGGCTTCCTCCACGCACAGACGGACAAACGGCGCGCTGTCCACCTGAGCCCGAATCACCAGCAGCTGTCCTTTCTGCACATTGACGCCCTGTCTTACTGCCAGCGCGGCATAACTGCGCAGCAAACTTTCCGTGATCATGTTCATCCTTCTTTCTTCGTTATTCAGTTGCCATAAGATATCGGCAGCATGGCGGCGCCGATGACTCCCGGTTCATCCAGTTTTGCCGCTTCAAACAGCGTATCCCGCATCGGAGTGTGAACCAGCGTTTTGAAATGGGCGATGACTTTGTCCATAAACATCTGCCGCGACTGCATCATGCCGCCGCCGACCACAAACATCCACGGATCAACGATATGCGCGATCACCGAAAACATGACGGCCAGATCCAGGCTCATCTGTTCCACCAGCTGCATTGCCTGCGGATCCTGACGGGCAGCCAGCTCAAACACATGTCCGGCATGTTCGATCTGATCGCCGAACAGTTTTTTCCCCTTGCGTACCAGCGCGGTTCCGCTGGCCTCATTTTCCACCGCGCCGATGTTGAGATGATTGATCTTTTCACGCTGGCGGTCAATGATAATGTTGCCGATCTCACCGGCGTGACCATGCTTGCCGGAAACCACCTTGCCATCCACGATCAGCGCGCCGCCAATCCCGGTTGAAATTGTCACATAGTATACCACCGGCAGACCTTTTCCAGCCCCGACCCGCGCTTCCGCCAGCCCGGCGACATTGGCGTCGTTGTCCACATAAGCGGGAATCCCCAGCGTCTGCGTCAGCTCAGCGGCAATCGGATACTGTTCAAAACCGGGCAGATTGGTTGCCATGAGCATCTTTCCGCTGACCGTATCTACCGGTCCCGGCACCCCGACGCCAATGCCGGCACAGTCGCTGTATCCGGGAATCTGCCGAATCATGGCGATGATATTATCCATCACACTGCGCGGCCCTTCCTGAGCCAGAGAGGGACGCTTGACTTCCGCCAGCACCATGCCATCGCGGGTTACTTTGGCCACACGGACATTGGTTCCCCCCAGATCAATACCAAGATATGTTTTCATTCTCAGAATTCCTCCTGTTCTCATTATACCCGAGCCCCGTCATGGTGACAACGCGGTTGTTGATGATCTTCAAAGCAGAAAAAAATCCGGAATCTCTCCGGATTAAGCGGCGGCCGTTTCCGTTTCGGCAACTTCCTCACCGATCAGATCATGGTGGCGGGCACGGGTAATGCGAACCATCGTAAAGGTTCCCATCTCATGCGGACGGCAGGCCCGGAATTTGATCACTCCGTCGATTCCATCCGGCGCGCTGTGAATCCCCCGGCCATGAAACATTCCTGTCAGACCATCCTGATTTTCAATCAGCACTTCCAGTGTCTGACCGACCAGCGCTTCACTGTTCTTCTGGGCAATCTCATTCTGTACGCACATCAGCTGCTGTAACCGCCGGTCCATGATTTCCTGGGAAATCTGTCCTTCCATCGTATAGGCCGGCGTCTGTTCCTCACGGGAATAGGTGAACGCCCCCAGACGATCCCAGCGTACTTCCCTGACAAAGTCCAGCATCTTCTGGAAATCTTCCTCGCTCTCCTGCGGAAAGCCGACGATCATCGTCGTCCTCAACACCGGCATCGGATACGTCTGACGGATCAGCCTGACTGTACGCAGAATGCTTTCTATGCTGCCGCGCCGGTTCATCAGCTGCAGCATTTTATCGCTGCCATGCTGTACCGGAATATCAAAATACGGGATCACCTTGTCCAGATCCCGGATGCCGGTAACAAATTCATCGTCGATTTCATCCGGATACAGATAAAGAACCCGGATCCAGTGCAGCCCGTCAATGTTGTTCAGCTCGCGCAATAAATCCCAGATTCGCCGCCGCCCATAGAGGTCCGTTCCATACCGTGAAGTATCCTGAGCGATGACAACCAGTTCCTTGACGCCCTGCTTGGCCAGCGTGGTTGCCTCCGCGATCAGATCTTCCATCGGAAACGACACATACCCGCCGCGGATGCCCGGAATGGCGCAATAGGAACAGCGGTTATCGCACCCTTCGGCAATTTTCAGATACGCCGTCCACGGCTTGGTCGATACAAGCCGGGTATTTTTGCCGTATTCGCCAGCAACCGGCTGCTCCAGAACCTGTGACAGAATCCGACTCATCTGCGGATATTCCCGCAGCGTAATATAACAATCCACTTCCGGAATGGCCTGCGCCAGCTCCGTCTTGTACCGCTGCGCCAGACATCCGCAGACGATCAGCTTGCGGCAGTGTTCCTGTTTGTATTCCGCCATTTCCAGAATCGTATTGATCGCTTCTTCCTTGGCCGATTCAATGAAGCCGCAGGTATTGACGATGATCGCTTCCGCCTGATGCACATCCGAGACAATCTCGTGTCCCGATCCTGTTAATAATCCCATGATCCGTTCACTGTCCACCAGATTTTTGCAGCATCCTAAAGACACAACTCCAATTTTCATATGACTACCCTTTCTACCCTTTGGTACTTCAACCCCAGTCATTATACCACACTCTTCCGCCCTGCGCATCGCTGCCGGAATGTCCCGGCAACAAAACCTGATGATCCATTCGTTCCCGCTTTGTTTATCTGTATCTGACATTTCAGTGACTTTCTGATCAAAAAGTTTAAAAAATTCTTGCAAATTTTCAAATGTAGCATATAATAGAAAAGGTATCGGGATGTAGCACAGCTTGGTAGTGCACTTCGTTCGGGACGAAGGGGTCGCAGGTTCAAATCCTGTCATCCCGACCATGATACTCATGACGGTTCCAGTGAACCGTTTTTTTTTATGTTCTTTGATGTTTTCCGTTCTATCCGTTCCGGTATCAGGAAAAGTCCATACCTTTTCTGATAAAGACACGGATAAGAATGTCCGTTCCATACAGACCCCACACAATATAGGAGGCAATTCTCACGCTGTCTGTCTTCTGTCTTATCGTATTTATCCTTATCGAAAAAAGATCTGAATGAAAAACAGGTTCCCCATCCCTGAAAGAGCCTCGCTCCTTTCGTGATGAGAAACCTGTTTCTTTTATATTGAGCTAATTATTTCGCCTTGGCGTTGTATTTTTCCATATCCAGACTGCCTTCGCTTTTCGCTACCAGCAGCGCAGTGCAGGAATCGCCGACCACGTTCAGCGAAGTACACAGCATTTCAATCGGACGGTTGATCGCCAGAATCAGCGAATAGGCCATCAGCGCCGCGTCATTACCGAAACCGATTCCCGTCAGAACGGTGAACAGAATCACCGCTCCGGCACCCGGTGCTGCCGGGGTTCCGATGGAAGCGACAATCGCCAGCAGAGAAATGGTGAAAATCATCGACAGACTCAGCGGATATCCTCCGACCGCGGCAATGAAAATGGTCGCCACGACCTGCATGATCGCCGTTCCGTTCATGTTGACCGTCATGCCCAGCGGCAAAACGAAGGAGCTGATTTCCTCATCGGCGCCCAGTTCTTCAACCGTTGTCTGCTGATTCAGCGGCAGCGTAGCGGCGCTGGAAGAGGTAGAAAAGCCGAAAATCGCTACTTTGGTAATCTTTTTGACAAACGGCAGCGGATTCATTCTGCCGACAAACAGAATGATCAGCGCATAGCCTGCCAGTAAGAAGATCACCAGCAGAACCACCGTGGTCACCACATACGTCACCGCCGGCAGCAGATATTCCACACCATAAGCGGCAAAGGTGCGGGTCAGCAGCGCAAAGACGCCGATCGGAGCCAGATGGTTGACGATGAAGGTCAGGATGACCGTAATCAGTTCAGAAATTTCCTCGCACAGATTTTTGAGAATGGTGATCTTGCCATTGCAGGCGTTGATTCCCAAGCCAACCCCGACGGCGCAGACCACCACCGCCAAAACGGAAGAATTGCTGGAAAGCACCGCTGTGAAGTTCAGCGGAAAAGCGTCCAGCAGCACGACCAGCGGATTGGCGCCGGTAGTTCCGGTGGTCGCTTCCAGATTGGACAGCGATACGGCGGAAAACCCGCCAGCCTGATAAATCGCAAAACCGGCCAGTCCTGCCAGAAGCACGGCCAGCGCATATTCAAACGCAAAGCATCCTACCGTTTTACCGGCAATGCGGCCCAGCTTGCGGGCATCGTTCATCTTGGCAATCGCCAGCGTGATCGAACAGAAAACCATCGGGACGATGACCACCTGCATCAGCCGTACAAAAATCTGACCGACGACGTAGAAAAGACCAATGGCTTTCTCATTGCCGGCGGCGGTGATGTCGGCAAACAGCCAGGAATTGATCGTGTTCCACAGCTCGCTCTGTCCGCTGGCCACCAGCTGTTCGCGCAGCATCAGAAAGCCGATCCCGGCTGCCAGACCAAGAACCATCGCAATCAGCATCTTTTTGGCAAGACTCATTTTCTTCTTCATACGTTCCTCCCCTGAAATAAAAAACCCTGCAAGCAGCGAAAATGCGTACAGGATTCATTCCCTTCCAGGAGGCTGTTCTCAACCGATTCATGAACCTTTATAGCATCTCGTACTATATTAAAGTTTCTGAAATAAGTTTACTAAGATTCCGGAAATTGTCAAGCACTATTCAAACTCTGAAGCTGCCGGTGTGGCTTTGACCTTCGTTTTTTCTGTCTGCCGCTGACCATGATGGATCAGCGCTTCCATAGCCAGAACGTAGCCCTGAGCGCCAAATCCGCACAGCTGCCCCAGACAGGCCGCCGCCGTTTTGGATTCGTGGCGGAACGCTTCCCGGGCGTGAATATTGGAAAGATGAACCTCCACCACCGGCAGCGGCGCAATGCTGGCAATCGCATCCGCCAGCGCGTAGCTGGTATGCGTATACGCTCCCGGATTCAGCACCACGCCATCATAGCCCTGTGACCAGGCCTGCTGCAGCAGGTTGATCAGTTCGCCTTCCACGTTGCTTTGAAAGATCCGGATGTCCACCTGCAGCCTTTGAGCTTCTTTCTCCAGCATGTCGTTGATCTGCGCATACGTCATCGTGCCATATACGCCCCGTTCGCGGATTCCGGTCATGTTGATATTCGGACCGTTGAGAATCATGAATTTCACGACTGTCACCTCACTTGTCAAATTGTTTTCGCCGCTGCGTGGATTGCCGGAACAGCCGCTGCATCTCCTGCACGTCCTCCTGCTGCAACACCTGGCGGAAATGTGCCAGTTCCGCGGCAAAATCGTCAATTTCACGCAGAAGATTCTGCTTGTTCATCAAAAACAGCTCCGTCCACAGCGCGTCGTTGATTTTGGCGATCCGGGTCAGATCCCGGAAGGAATCGCCGGTATAATCGACCAGATGCGGCTGTTCGCGTACGTTCATCAGCGTCACGGCGATGACATGAGTCAGCTGCGACAGAAACCCGATGATCTCATCGTGCTGCTGACAGCTCAGCACCGCAATGTGGCGAAACTGCAGCAGCTCGGCCAGCTGGCGGACAAACTGAATACCGGCCTCGCTGTTGCGGGATGTCGGGGTGATGATAAAATTGGCCGGCAGAAACAAGGAACAGTCGGCATGCCTGACACCGCTGACCTCCCGGCCGGCCATCGGGTGAGAGGCAATGAACTCCACCCGATCCCCCAGCCGCTGCTGAATCGTGCTGACAATGCCGGTTTTGACGCCGGTCACATCCGTGATGATCGTCCCGGGGGCAAAGCTGTCGCCATGCTCCTCAATCCACTGCAGCAGCGCATGCGGATACAGACCGAAGATCACCGCATTCGCCTGCCGTACCAGCTGCGGATCAAAGCCTACCGCGCCCTGATCGATCAATCCTGTCTTCAGCGCGTAGTCGATGCTGTCCGGATCGATATCCAGCGCGCTGACATGAAAGCCTTTTTTCTTCAGTCCCTGAGCGTAACTGCCGCCCAGCAATCCCAGACCGATGATTAAAAATCGTGTGTCATCCTTCATCCTGTATCTCCTTCACCCCAATGCCCAATCCGCGCAGATCGTCAAAAAAGCCGGGATAGGACTTGGCTACCGCCTGCGCGCCGTTGATCGTCACCGGGCCCTGCGCCATGGTCGCCCCCACAGCCAGTGCCATGACAATCCGATGATCCCGATGTCCATCCAGCTCTACGCCGCCCTTCCAGCGGGTCGGACCTTCAATCAGAATGTCATCCTGCTCCGAACGAATCGAAACGCCCAGCTTGCGCAGTTCGGTTTCCATCGCTTCAATTCTGTCGCTTTCCTTGTAGCGCAGCCGGCCGGCATGCGTAATATGAGTCTGTCCCCGGGCAAAACTGGCCAGCACCATCAGAATCGGTCCCAGATCCGGACAGTTGTTCAGATCCACTTCGCAGCCTTGAAGCCGGGCCGGGACAAAGCGAATCTGTTGTTCGCTCTGATGAACCTGTCCCCCCATTGCCTGCACAATCTGCACCATCTGCCGGTCGCCCTGCAGCGAATCCAGCCGCAGGCCGCGGCAGCCCAGTTCGCTGTTGATGCTTCCTAACGCGGCAAAAAACGCCATCTGGGAATAATCCGATTCCACCGTCGTCTCGCAAGCCTGATAACACTGATTGCCAAACACCCGGATCGTCAGCTCGTCCTCAAAGACAGCCCGGACCTGAAACTGAGCCATCATCTGCATCGTCAGCTCCACATAGGACCGCGATTCAAAAGGCGGCTGAATTCTCAGCACGCTGTCCTGCTCCGTCAGCGCCAGCGCCATCATCAGTCCGGAAACGAACTGGGAGCTGACATCCCCGCGCAAAGTAATCTCGCCCGGCCGCAGCGCGCCTTCAATCTCCAGTTCATCCTCATCATGCCGATACCGCAGTCCCTGATTATGAAACAGCTGTTCATACACCGTCTGCGGCCGCTGAAGCAGACGATTTTTGCCAGTAAAGCGAACCGGTGCGCCAGTCAGAGAAAACAGCGGAATGAAAAAGCGCAGCGTGGAGCCGGATTCATTGCAGAACACCGGTTGTTCAGGAATCTGAAAACCAGCCCGTCCAGCTGTGCCGATCACTTCCAGATCAGTGCCGCGGATGGTGATCTGCGCCCCCAGCTGCCGCATTCCCTCGATCGTGGTCAGAACATCCTGCGACAGATCGACGTGGTGAATATGACTGACACCCCGGGCCAGCGAGGCGCAGATCACAGCCCGGTGAGCCATGGATTTGCTTGGCGGAACAGTCAGCTGATCCGCCTTCAAAGGACCCGGAAAAACGATCGCTTTCATGCGATTTCCCTTCCCAGAACCTGCGCGATCTGTCTTGCCTTGTCCATCAGCTTCCTGAACTTCTGCGGCTTCAGCGACTGCGCCCCATCG
>CAJFOC010000029.1 GCA_904395815.1 uncultured Holdemania sp. | reverse complement strand
TTGACGTGTTTGTGTGTCTTTTTCTTCCTGTTTAGTTTTCAAAGATCCAGCCCTCTCGCGAGGTGCTCACTTATATTACCAAATCTACCCCTCTCAGTCAATCCCTTTTTTTCTTTTTTTTGAATTTTCTTTACAGCAAAGGAAACTCTTCCCTTTTCCCGTGTCGCCGCTGCTCCTTTCTTCCTCAAAAAAAGGAAAACGGAAGCCTTTCTGTTCTCTTCCGTTCCTTTCTACTTCAGTGTTTTTTTCAGCAGTTCCTGATACTCGTTGTAAAGACATTCGATTTCTTTCTGATTGAACGGAGATTCTTTTTTCCTGATTTTCCCGATCAGTTCGTCCAATCCTTTTTCAATCGCATGCTTCAGCGGTTCGCTGTACCCCATTTCCCGTCCATGCTGCTCATATTCGTCTTCATCCAGAATTTCAATGCGTCCATCCGGAAACAGTTTGACATCCAGATCATAATCAATGTTCTTGATTGCCTCGCCATCATAAAGACTGGGTGACGCGAGATTACAGTAATAATAAATCCCCGTTTTACGGATCATTGTAATCACGTTATACCAGCGGTCAGGATAAAAGAAACAAATCGCAGGCTCCCGCGTAAACCAGCGGCGGCCATCTGCCTCAGTAACCCATGTTTTATTGGTCACCGCGATCGTTCTGCGGGGGCCGGTCTCAATGACAAAGCCCTTCGCCCATGTGCGGTGCAGCGAACCGTCATGCTTGAAGCTCTGAATAAACACCTGAGTGCCTACCTCAGGCCGCATTCCGGTCCACCTCTCTTTTTCAAATCTTTTTTATTATACCGCGTTTTATGCTGATCGCAAAGAGGAATTGTCTTACAACCGTCTCGCCATTCCATAAAAAATTCTGCCGAAGAAGGCAGAATCCTTTTTGTATTCAGGCGGATCAGCCGTTGCGAAAAACGACTGCGGAGGGGGTTGTGGACATCAAGCGGCAATCTGCTGAGTTTCAATCTGTCGGTTAATTCTTTTTCATCAGCGGTTTCAGCCGCGGCATGATCAGCGGAATCAAAACCAGACAGAGAAGTGTGGTTGGCACCATGTATGTCGCGTTATATCCCAGCGATGCCAGCGGAGCGGTATCCCAGACAAGAATTCCGGACAGGGTACTGGAAGCCAGACGCACCAGATTGGTGATCAGAACGCCGGAATAGAACCAGCCGAAATTCGGAAACACACTGGCCAGGCCGTAAACGGAAAACGCGATGAAGTAGTCCAGCAGAAAACCGGTCAGATCCGGCGTGTACATCGGACCGGTGACGTACTGCAGCAAAATCGAAAGCACGGAAACAATCATGCCTTTTTTCCATCCCAGATGATAGCTGGCCATCAGCAGCGGAATGACGGAAACGCCCAGCGACCCGCCGTCGGGCATCTGCAGCAGGCCCAGCGTATTGACGGTAATGTCCAGGACGATAAACAATGCGGCGTACAACGCCATGAAGACGAGATCTTTGGTTGTCATTTTCACAAAAAAACACCTCCGTTGTGAGGCGTAAGGAAAAAAAGTAAACTCCCTACGCTAGTTTTACCTAGATCAGGTGATAAGGGTTTGTTCCATTTCTGGATCTCAGCATCTGCTCCCCTGTTCACGTCTGCTATTATAACACATTTTTTCCTGTCCGCTCTGTATTTCTGTCATTTTCTTATATTTCTGTCATTTATGATAAAATGAAGTCAGAAAACAGACGGGGTCAGATTGTGACGGCCATCATGAAATCTGTCCCGGACTTTGTAAAAGGAGGAATTGTGATGAATCCGATCATCGTTACACCAGAAACGCTGTGTGACTGTGCCCGTGCGCTGTGCGAAGGCGAACACGACCTCATCTGCAATCTGGCCAATCTCAGCGCCCTGATCATGCAGACGCTGCCGGATCTGAACTGGGTCGGGTTTTATCTTCTGAAAGAGAAGGAGCTGGTGCTCGGTCCTTTTCAGGGACGTCCGGCCTGCACACGGATTCCGCTTGGCAAAGGGGTCTGCGGGACTGCCGCGCAAAAGAGAAAGATACTGAATGTTGCCGATGTGCATCAGTTTCCCGGCCACATTGCCTGCGATGCACAAAGCCGCAGCGAATTGGTTGTTCCACTGCTTTGTCATGGGCAGCTGGTTGGCGTTCTGGATATCGACGCCCCTGTGCTCAATCGCTTTCACAGTAAAGAGGAAGCTATCCTGAAACAGCTGGGCGGCTGGATTGCGACACTGTTTGAAAATACCGGAAAAAACTGATCTTTTCACTGTGCTGTCAGTTCTTCTTTCTTCAGCCAGTCATGCAAAAACGCATATTCTTCATTGTTCATCAGTTCATCGGCTATGACTTTTACCAGATTTTTCGAAAGCCATGTGGAACCGCTGCCGCTGGTATGGCGATACAGCGCATAGTCCTGTGCCTTCCATTCTTTTTTCATGGCTGGCAGCATTTTTTCAAGAACAGTCCGGCTTCTGTCGCTGTCTTTTTTTGCCAGAGCAAGCTGCAGCTCCGCATTGTAGCTCATCCACTCGGGAAAACAAAACTGACGGGTCAGCGTCTGATACATTTCGGCGAAAAAAGCCGCGTCCTTTTCCCGATCTTCCTGCAATGCGCTTTCCAGCATATTGATCAGTGCAGTCTGAATCTCGATGACCCCCTGGAAGATCCGATGTTCCCAGATTTTGCCTGCCTCAGAATAACGGCCCTGCCGCTGGTAAAGAATCGCCAGCTGCTCCTCTTTGTCAATTACGGAAGGCGGCAAGCAGCGGATTAACTCCTCAGCTTTTGAGAAATCGCCTCGATTTCGCGCATAAGAGATCAGCATGCTCATTGCGGTATCCCTGATTTCCGGAATATCGCTGGCAGCCAGAAGGTTGTAATACGGTTCCAGCTTTGTTCGCCACAAATCAGCGTCAGGTACACTGTACAGAGCCAGCGCCCCTTCCAGATAAAGAACTACCGAATGGATCAATTTTTCACAGGTGGGATATTCGTGAATTTTATCGATTGCCTGTTGAAAAGCGACTTCAATCCCCTGTTCTCTCACCGTCCTGTCCACTTCTGCTACAAAATGATCGATCTCCACCTCCGTGTAGTCGTCCTGAAAACACAACAGCGTGTTCAGATCCGTTTTAAGCAGCCGCGCCAAAGCCGGCAGCAAGGTGATATCAGGATAGGTGCTGCCTTTTTCCCATTTGTTTACAGCCGGAGTGGATACGCCTAAAAAATCGGCGACTTGTTCCTGTGTCAAAGACAGCTCTTTCCGTTTTTTGCGAATGATCTGATTGATTTTCATGATATCCTCCTTGGCGTCCTTGCCTGCTTATAGTATAGAAGGACGGCAACGATTTAACAATTGAGCTTCTGTTCAATTGCCGATTGAAAAATTTAACCGCAGGTTCACATTGAAAAAACAACTCTTGGCCGGCAGGTGCTTTCTTCAGAAAAGAATCCAGTTTGTTTTTCACTTCTTTTCATCTTCCTGTTTTAAGCCATAGGAAAACACTCCCTTCAGATTCGCGGTGATTGGCTTCACCTTATTTTCCAAAGGGAGTGTTTCTTCTTGTTTACACTGCGGTTTCTTTCCGCTTCAAATCAGATAACGGCTGTAACGATGTTCACGCGTAAAATAACGCACCGCTTCATCCACGGCGGAATCCGCCTTGAACAGCCGCAGCTCCGCCATTCCCGCTTTGCCTTTGCGGACAAAGCCTTTTTCTTCCAGCCGTCTGCCGATTTTGCTGAACTCCGAACTGTCCACATCCAGATCCAGGTACTTCTTCCACATACGGCGCCCTTCCATTTCCACTGCCGCGCCCTGCAGCATTACCGGCCGAATTTCACTGCGATATTCCGCCAGATGCAGCACCGTACAGCATGTATAATCGACACCCATCAACAAAACAGAACCTTTCAGCTCGTAAAGCCGGGCCGTCGGCGATTCTTCTGACAAGGAAAAATGCAGCGAATGCCGGTTGCATAACAATTTGGCGTACTTTCCCCAGGCGATATAAGCGCAGTTGGGATGCTGAGAAATCATCACTCCGTCCCGGCGGCGCAGATTCTCGGCAATGACTCCCATGTTTCTCATCTCCGATTCCTTGCGATGAAAGGCCGGCGTGTTCTCCCGTATCTGTTTCATCAGATGCCGTTCAGCCGGCGGATTTTCCCAACGCGTCGGTTCACTGTTTTCCGAACACTGCATCGCCATCAGAATCGTACCGGAATACCCTACTGCTTCAATCAGCGCGTCAACAACAGCCTGAGCACCGCCGCAGACATAACCAAAAGAAGAGAGCGCGGCGTGCACTTCCAGGATCATTCCCGGATTTACACCCAGCTCTCTGAGCTGGTCAACGATTTCCTTTTTTGTAATCAGCTGCGATATCGCTTTAACCGGTGTTTTCATCACGTTGCCTTCTCCTCATGAATTTCTTTTATTATACCACTGACCAGCACTGAAATACAGAGGCGGACCGCTTCGATCTGATCTGCGTCGTCCTGGGATTTCCCTGCCGTCTGCTTTCTCAAAAAACAGAATCTTTTTTTCCTTCGGCTGCTCTCTTTTTCAGTTCCACTTCCTGCAACGCCACGGCCTTTTCCGCCGCAATTTTATCGGCAAACGCACTGGCCGCCATTTTCAGCGCCAGCGTCTGTGCTGCGATGACCGGCGCTTTTTCTCCAATACTTTCCCCGTCAATCTGACCGGCAACACGAACCAGCTCCGCTTCCAGCTGTTCACAAAACAGATTGTACGCGTTGCGGGTTCCGCACAGGTCCGCCTGATACAGAATTCCGATTTTGACTTCTTTGATCGTAACGACCTGTTTCAGGATCGTAATGGCGATCAGATATGCCAGGTGAACACGATTGTAATGTTTTTTGCGGGGCGCAGGAATCAGATTCAGCTTGACATAGTTGTTGACCATCGCCGGGGTGATGATCTTTTCCTGATTCTGACTCAGCAGAACCCCCAGATACCGCTCCATCAGCGTCATGACCTGATCCATATACAAGTCGATATCCGGTAATTCTTCCCAGCGCGGAAGATGGACCGTTCTCAGCTGCTTCGCCCATTCCCGCAATTCTGTATTGATATCACTCATGATTTCTTTCCTCACCTGTTTTTTTCATTTTTACCGCTGCGTTGTTCGAAAATCACTTCTGTCAGCACCGCAGTTGTCATCATTTTACCATGCGCAACAGTGAAATGCCATTCGCACAGACAATTTAAACCGGAATTTCCTGCCAATCCACCCCTTTCGCATGGACAGCCAAAGCTGGCTCCTCTATAATGAACATGAACAACAGCCATGAAATCAACCATCGATTCCTAAGGAGGAAAAAAGATGAGTCAGCGGATATTGATGCTGGGTGGAATCTGTACTGACCGCACGCTCGTGCTGGATCAGATTCCCCAGCCCGGACAGGATGTGCTTGTCAGAGATATGAGGGAACAGCCGGGCGGATGTGCGTTGAACGCAGCCTGGATGATGAAAAAACTGGGTCTGGATCCCTGGGTTTATTCGTTTGTCGGCAAAGAAACGCTGCCGGAGATGCTGTCTTTTTTCAGATCTGCCGGACTGACGTCCGATTGTCTGTTTTGCAGCGAACAGCAGCGCAGCGGTGTCTGCCAGATTCTGGTTGATTCGCACAAAGAGCGAACCTTTCTTACATGGCGCGGTTGCGAAGGGCGTTTTGATGCCCGGCGAATTCCTGACAACGCCGGATTTTGCGCCGCATATCTGACCGGCCTGTTTCTTCTATATGGAACAGAAAGCCGGGTTGTCGCCGATTATCTGTGCCTGCAGAATCCGCGCCTGCCGCTTTTCTTCGATCCGGGACCGCTTTGCGGACAGATTCCCCGGGATCTTCTGGAAAAACTGCTGCGACGGTGCAGCGGTCTGAAAGTGAACCGCAGTGAAGCGGAAATTCTGCAGCAATCTCTGCAGCGTCCGCTTCAGGATTATTTTCGCGATCGACTTGAGTTCATTTTGCTGACAAACGGTGCGGCCGGATTATCGCTGATCCGCCAGGAATCTTCCGTTGTCCAGCCCGCCATTCAGGGAACCGTCATCGATACCAGCGGCGCTGGCGATGCCTGTTTCGCCGGATTGATTGCCAGTGATCTGTGCGGCGTTCCGGAACCGTTGGCTCTGTCGCTGGCTGCGGCCTGCGGCACGGCCACCGTGGCGGAAAGCGGACCGCGTTCTTCTCTTGCCGTGCGTCAATTGTTTCGGCTGGCTCATCCTGCCGATCCGCAGGTTTACTTTTCCTTTTTTCCGGATTCTGATACAATATCCATATGAATCGTAAGGAGTGAATTACGATGAATCATGAACTCTCTTCTCTGATCAGAGAACGCATCCTGCAGCTGATCGAAGCCAGACAGATTTCCCTGACACAGCTGGCCAGAGATTGTCATATGACGCAGTCTACGCTGAACAATCTCATCAACCGTCAGAGCAGTTCGCCAACGATCATGACGATCAAACGAATCTGCGACGGACTGGGAATCACGCTCAGCGAATTTTTTGATACCGATGCTTTTGACAGACTGCTGCCCTCACATCCTCAGTCGGAATCAAAACCGGATTGAATTCTGATCCCAGACAAGGCAAAAGGCTGGAATTCCCGATACGAATTTCAGCCTTTTGTTTTTTACATTTCCCTTCCCAGAACCTGCGCGATCTGTCTTGCCTTGTCCATCAGCTTCCTGAACTTCTGCGGCTTCAGCGACTGCGCCCCATCG
>CAJFOC010000028.1 GCA_904395815.1 uncultured Holdemania sp. | reverse complement strand
TCCCGAACACAGAAGTTAAGCATTTCCGCGGCGATCCTAGCTATGCCTGCCATAGTCAACCTAGCTCGTTGCCAGGTCTTTCTACCCCCCCTCCTCATTCTGGATGGGGGTTTTCTTTTGGTGAAAGGAAGAAAAAGCGCCGTTCTTCGTTTGTGAAGTCCGGCGCTTAGTGGTGCTCTTTTGCTTTTTGCTGAAAGATCCCATTTACTCCATTAAAAATCAAATCTGCCGCGGTACGGGAGAGCTCCTGCAACGATTCTTCCGGTTCTTCCTCATTGAACCATTGCCGGTAAACCGCAATCAGTCCGGAAGCGATGAATTCGAGGACATAGTATGGTGTGGTCCGATCTTCATGATAGTATTTCTCGAACTGCCGCATCAGACTGCCTTTGACCACTTCCTTGACCTTGTCCAGCAGGTGGCTGTGGGAGGAAGGCTGCAGCAGACAGTGATATAGCTTGGAGTTATGACTGATCAAAACGCTCAGCTGTTCAAACAGCGGATACGGGTTCAGCCGCTCGGCAGAGAAATCGGTACTGTCCAGAATGGTCAGCAATGAATCGATGATATCATTTTCAATGTCGTTGAGAACATCGTAAACGCTGCTGTAATGGGCGTAAAAAGTTTTCCGGTTGATCATCGCGGCGTCGGCAATTTCCTTGATCGTGATCTGTTCCAACGGTTTCTGATTCATCAGTTCGGCAGTGGCATTGATGATGGCCCGCCGCGTTTTGATCACCCGTTTATCTGAAAGGTTTTTCTGTTTTTCCATCGTTGCAACCTCCGTTTCTGTGCTGTGTGAAAACAATTTCATTCTGCCAGCCGATGAATTCCAGACGTTTTTCATCCTGAAAATTATGATCTGTAACAGAATAAGTGAAATATGATACTTATACCACGCAGACTGATAAAATTGACCCTTGCTCGCCAAGGGAAAGATCGTTTATACTTCAGCCATAGAAAATAAGAAGCATTTGTTGCTTATTCGTCAGAACATCGAACGGCTTCGCACAGGATGGACCTGTTTAGAAAGAGGGATATGATGAGTGACTTTATTTTAATGACTGACAACACGGCGGATCTTCCGGTTTCCTTCTACCAGGAAAATGATATTCCGGTAATGTCGCTGACATATACGCTTGAGGGAACAACCTATGATCAGGATAACAGCCTGCCGATGAAGGAATTCTATCAGAAGATGCGGGAAGGGGCAATGCCGGTTACATCGCAGATCAATCCTCAGACCGCACAGGAAATGTTCAGAAAAATTGCCGAACAGGGCAAGGACATCCTCTGTCTTTCCTTTTCTTCAGGACTGAGCGGAACCTATAACAGCTGTGTGCTGGCAGCTCAGATGCTGATGGATGAAGGGCTGCCGGTGCGGATCACCGTAATCGATTCGCTGTGCGCTTCCACCGGCATGGGATTGCTTCTGTACAAAGCCAATCAGATGAAAAAAGCCGGTGCGTCGCTGCAGGAAACGGCGGATTGGATTGAACAGCACAAACTGAATGTCGTTCATGTCTTTACTGTCGATGATCTGAATCATCTGTATCGCGGCGGCCGTGTTTCCAAAACGGCGGCGATTGTCGGAACGATGATCAGCATCAAGCCGGTGCTGCATGTCGACAATCAGGGAAAACTGGAAGTCATCGGCAAGGTTCATGGCCGGAAGAAATCACTGAAAACGCTGGTCGATCTGATGGAAGAGAAGATGGGCTCCTGGCGTGATCAGAACGATATTTTCATGATGTGTCAGGGAGACGTGGAAGATGACGCGCGTCTGGTAGCGGATATGGTCAGGGAGCGGTTCGGCATTCAGCAGGAAGTGATTTCCTACACCGGACCGGTAATTGGCTGCCATACCGGCGCTGGTGTTGTCGGATTGTTTTTCATGGGCGATCAGCGCTGAGCTGCCTGCTTTCACTGCCGGAAATCCGGCAGTTTTTTTATGTATCGCAGCGAACATGATCCCAGTCATTGCCATGATCGGCATCGATCAGCCAGTTCAGCCCCCAGTGCCGCTCCAGCACAATCTCCGGATTGAGACCGGGCGGCATCGGCGTCCCGTGAATCCGGGCATTGGTGCAGGCCCAGTCATAGCGGTAGATCAGATCGGCCTGATCGAGAATTTCTTCGATGGGGCGCAGCTGCGCGGCGGCGACAAATTCCTCAAAGGTAGCGCAGCCGGAGACCACTTCAATGGCTTTTTCACAATCGCAGATCTCCATCGGATAGCTGAGCTCAGATACTCTTCCCAGCGCCCACAACAGGACCCAGTACGCTTCATATTTCCAGATCATGTTGGTCAGATCCTGCCGGGTGGCCGTGCCGTTGAACACGGCTTTTTCCTTTTCCGTCAGAAACAGCCGTACGCCGAACTGATCGAGCAATCCGGTCATAAACAGTTTGGACTGCTCGACATTTTGCTGCTGATGGCAATCACAGGCCAGCTGGATCGTCAGCAGGCATGAAATCGCCCGGCGGGAAATTTCTTCGGCAGATCGCAAGCGCACAAAATCAGCGGTTTCAATAACCGGAAGCGATTCAAGATAAGGGATTTTCTGCTGGCGCAGCAAGGCCAGTGATTCTTGTTTTCTCTGTTCAGCGGATTTCACGGAATCCCTCCTTTTTTTCTATTTTATCATGCGGAAGTGAACACCGGCTGAACTTCTTGAGAAGAGGAAGAGAACAGGGATAGCGAGACTTGAATGTTGTTCAAGAAAAAGGCTTGCGCAGACCGGATCCCCTTCGTATAATTAGGAAGAGCGCAGCGTATTCCGAGCTTTTTTTGTGGGAATGATGTACAATAGGAATACTTGCGAAAAAAGAAGCGGAATGAGGTGCAGAAATCATGGAACAGGATAAAATTATCATCAAGGGAGCGCGGGAGAATAACCTGAAAAATATCGATCTGACGATCCCGAGAAACAAGTTGGTGATCATGACCGGACTATCCGGATCCGGCAAAACATCGCTGGCTTTTGATACTATTTATGCGGAAGGACAGCGCCGCTATGTGGAGTCGCTGAGCGCTTACGCGCGGATGTTTCTGGGCGGAGTGGAAAAACCGGATGTCGATCTGATTGAAGGGCTGTCGCCGTCCATTTCCATTGATCAGAAGACCACCAGCAACAATCCCCGCTCCACCGTCGGAACCGTGACGGAAATCTACGATTATCTGCGGCTTCTGTATGCTCGTGTCGGAATCCCGTATTGCCCGGTGCATCATGAGCCGATCGTTTCTCAGACGGTGACGCAGATGATCGAACGGATTATGGAGTTGCCGGAGAAAACACGGCTGGAAATCATGGCGCCGATCGCCCATCGTGAAAAAGGAACATTCAAGGATGTTTTTGAGAAACTGCTGAAAGACGGGTATCTCAGAGCGAGAGTGGATGGCGAAATGATTCTGCTGGAAGAGCCGCCGGTGCTGGAGAAAAACAGGAAACATTCTATCGATGTGGTCGTGGACCGGATTGTGAAATCGGATCATGTGCGTTCACGGCTGCATGATTCGCTGGAAACCGCGCTGAAGCTGGCCAGCGGGATTGTGGTAGTGAAAGCCGGCGAACAGGAGCTGCTGTTTTCCCAGAATTACTCCTGTCCGAAATGCGGTTTTTCCCTGCCGCGTCTGGAGCCGCGTCTGTTTTCATTCAACTCGCCGCTGGGCGCTTGCGATGAATGCAAGGGTCTGGGCATTACTCAGCGGGTTGATGTCGATTATCTGATTCCGGACCGGACCAAATCAATCCGGCAGGGAGGAATCCTCTTTTACAAGAACATCGTAAATACGGAGAACGTCGAGTGGCAGCGCTTTGAAGTGCTGTGCCGTCATTATCATATCGATATGGACAAACCGATTCAGGATCTGTCGGAGGACGAACTGGATATTCTGCTGAACGGATCGCGTGAACCGATTGCCTACCGCATCGAAACCCGTTCCGGCAACCGGTTTGACCGCAACGATTACATCGAAGGCGTCAAAACGCTGATCGAACGGCGTTATGGCGAAACCAGCTCGCAGATGTCCCGGGAGTGGTACGGTTCTTTCATGGCCGAATCCCCATGCCCGAAATGCGGCGGCAAGCGTCTGAACGAAATGGCGCTGAGCGTGCAGGTCGGCGGGAAGAACATTTACGAATGGACGCAGATGTCTGTCGTGCAGGCGCTGGAGTTCATGGAACATCTTGAACTGGATCCGGTCAGGGCGGAAATTGCCCGGCTTGTCATCCGGGAGATTGTCAACCGGCTGAGCTTTCTGAAAAACGTCGGACTGGAATATCTGACGCTGGACCGGCTGGCCGGGACGCTGTCCGGCGGGGAGGCGCAGCGCATCCGCCTGGCGACGCAGATTGGTTCTCAGCTGACCGGGGTGCTGTATGTACTGGACGAGCCGTCCATCGGACTGCATCAGCGCGACAATGCCCGACTGATTAAAACGCTGAAAAACATGCGGGATCTGGGCAATTCGCTGATCGTGGTGGAGCACGATGAGGAAACGATGCTGGAATCGGACTGGATTGTCGATATCGGTCCGGGCGCCGGCATTCATGGCGGCCAGGTCATTGCCAGCGGAACGCCGCAGATGATCATGAATTGCGAACAGTCGATCACCGGTCAGTATCTCAGCGGCCGTAAGCGCATCGAGGTGCCGCAGCAGCGCCGCAAGGGCAACGGCCTGTTTCTGGAAGTGCGCGGCGCGCAGGAAAACAACCTGAAAAATATCAATGTCAAATTCCCGCTGGGAACGCTGACGGTGGTGACCGGGGTCAGCGGCAGCGGCAAGTCGTCGCTGGTCAACGAAATTTTGTGCAAGGCGGTACAGCACGCGCTGGGCCGGACCCGGATCAAGCCGGGGCGTCACAAGGAGATCCGCGGACTGGAAAACATCGACAAGGTTATCGAGATCAGTCAGGATCCGATCGGCCGCACGCCGCGATCCAATCCGGTAACCTATACCGGCGTGTTCGACGATATCCGCGATCTGTTCACCCAGACGCCGGAAGCCAAACTGCGCGGTTATGATAAGGGACGCTTCTCCTTCAACGTCCGAGGCGGACGTTGTGAAGCGTGTCAGGGAGATGGCGTCAAGCGCATTTCAATGCATTTTCTGCCGGATGTTTTCGTCCCTTGTGAAGAATGCCATGGGCGGCGTTACAACGAAGAAACGCTGCAGGTGACCTACAAAGGGAAAAACATTTACGATGTGCTGGAGATGACGGTGGAGGAGTCCATCGAGTTCTTCTCTTCCATTCATCGCATCCGCTCCCGCTTACAGACGCTGGCCGATGTCGGATTGGGCTATATCAAGCTGGGACAGCCGGCCACCACGCTGTCCGGCGGGGAAGCACAGCGGGTCAAGCTGGCCAGCGAACTGCAGAAAAAAGCGACCGGCAAGACGGTGTTTATCCTCGATGAACCGACGACCGGCCTGCACACGGACGATGTGAAAAAACTGCTTGCGGTCTTACAGAGAATCGTTGATAATGGAGATACGGTTATTGTGATCGAGCACAATCTGGATGTGATCAAATGTGCTGATTATCTGATTGATATCGGACCGGAAGGCGGCGATCAGGGCGGGTCAATCGTAGCCCGGGGAACACCGGAACAGGTAGCTCGGGTAGAGAAAAGCTATACCGGCCAGTATCTGCGTCCGCTGCTGAAGAAAGGATGAAGGTATGGAATCGGAAGGAAAGGTAACGATAAGAGAGCTGCAGAATTACTTTAAATTCGAGCAGCTGACAGGCAACGAAGATTCGCTGAGCCGTTGGGTAATCGTGCCGGATGTCAATCGTCCGGGACTGGAACTGGCAGGTTTTTTCAAGCATACCGAACCTCGCCGGATCGTCATCATCGGCGACAAGGAACAGGCCTATATTGATACGCTGTCGGTGGAAATCCAGCGGGAGCGTTTTGAACAGCTGACCGACGGCTACACCCCGACGATCATCATTTCGCATCATCGCAGCTGTCCTGAAGTGCTGAAGGAAATCGCATCGTATAAAAATTTTCCGATTTTCCGCACGTCGATGACAACCTCGCGGCTGATGGTGGATCTGGTCAGCTTTCTGGATGAACGGCTGGCGCCTTCCGACAGCATTCACGGCGTTTTGATCAGCGTTTATGGAAAGGGTGTTCTGATCTGCGGGGAAAGCGGCATGGGAAAAAGTGAAACCGCGCTGGAACTGATCCGCAAAGGCCATGTGCTGGTCGCTGACGACCGGGTGGATGTCGTCCGCGTTCATAACAGCATTATCGGTCATTCTCCGCAGCTGCTGCAGGGAATGCTGGAAATCCGCGGTATCGGAATTATCGATGTGGCCAAGATGTTTGGCGCCAGCGCACTTCTGCCCTCGGCGCAGATCGATCTGGTCGTATCGCTGGAGAAATTCGATTCCAGCGTCGAATATGCCCGGGTCGGCATTGAAAACGAACAGTTCATGCATGTGCTGGAAGTCGACCTGCCTAAAATTGTGCTGCCGGTCAAGGAAGGCCGGACGATGGCGGTGCTCATTGAATCGGCAGTGACCAATTTCCGGCTGAAGGAAATGGGCTTTGACAGCGCCAAGGAATTTGAAAATCGGGTATACGATTACATCGAGAAACAAAACGTCGCCAATGCCGCGGCGGAAAAAGAAAAGGAGTAGTCAAGCATGCAGTTTTTTCCGGATCCGAAAACGTTTCTGTCTTTAGGAAGTCTTTCGATCAAATGGTACGCCGTCATTATCATGATCGGCGCGCTTCTGGCTTATATGCTCATAGTCAGAGAACTGAAAAAGATCGGCTACAAATCGGAAACCGCGGAAGATCTGTTCCTCGGCTGTCTGATCTGCGGACTGATCGGCGCGCGGCTGTGGTATTGCGCGTTTTACAATCTGGAGTACTATCTGAGCCATCCGCTGCATATTCTGTATACGTTTGAAGGCGGTCTGGCAATTCAGGGCGGTCTGGTGGGCGGTGTGCTGTTCGGGCTTGTTTACTGCCGGCGTAAGAAAATCGATTTCATGCGGATGGCGGATGCGATTTTGCCGAATGTGCTGCTGGCGCAGGGCATCGGCCGCTGGGGCAATTTCATCAATCAGGAAGCGTTCGGCAGAACGGTCAGTGAATCGTTTTACCGGTATTTTCCAGACTGGTTTGCCAATCAGATGGTTATCCAGGGCGAGTATCGGGAACCGACCTTTCTGTATGAGAGCATTGGCGATCTGCTGGGGTTTGTGCTGATCGTCTTTGTCTATGATAAAATTACCCAACGCAAACGCGGCGACCGGGTATACGCCTATCTTCTGTGGTATGGCGCGGTGCGGCTGATTGTTGAGGGATTGCGTACGGACAGTTTGATGCTGGGACAGCTGCGCATGGCGCAGGTCGTCTCCGTGGTGTTCATTCTCGTCGGACTGTTGGGCATGCTGGGGGTATTCCGCCGCTGGATGCCGCAGCGCAAACCGGTTATTCTCTTTGATCTGGACGGCACGCTGCTGAATACGGCGCCGGCCATCCTGGCAAGCTATCGGATGCTGTTCAAAAAGTATCGCAGCGAAGAAGAATTTACCCCTGAAATTCAGATGGAAGTGCAGGGACCGCCGCTGTTGGCCATGTTTGAAAAATACTTCCCGCAGCAGGATCCCCAACAGCTGGTCCGGGAATACCGCGAGCATAACAGCGCGGTTCACGCGGAACTGGTCAAACCGATGGAAGGGGCGAAACAGCTTGTCAGCGACCTGAAGGAACAGGGCTACAAGCTGGGAATTGTTTCCACCAAGGCTAGGGAAATGATTCTGCTGGGGCTGAAGCTCAACGAGATGGATTCTTTTTTCGATGTGATTGTCGGTCAGGACGAGGTGAAAAAGGGCAAGCCGGATCCGGAGGGTATTCTGACCGCCTGCCGTCTTTTGAAAGAGGGACATGATTCGGTAGTCTATGTCGGCGACAGCGTAACCGATATGCAGGCAGCCCGCAATGCCGGCGTCTTTTCCGTCGCTTATCTTTACCATGCCCAGCGCAGGGAAGCCATGGAAAAGGAAAAGCCGAACCGGATGATCGATCAGCTGCTTCAGCTTGAAGATCTGTTGAAGGAGGATCTCGTATGGACAAACAGTATGATGTAATCATTTTGGGAGCCGGACCGGCCGGGATGACAGCGGCCATTTACGGCAGCCGGGCCGGACTGAGCTGCGCCATGATCGAGATGGCGGCGCCGGGCGGCAAAATGGTAAAAACCTATGAAATTCAGAACTGGCCGGGGATCAAGGAGATCAGCGGAGCCGATCTGGCATATCAGATGTTCGAGCATTCCACCCAATGGGGAGCGGAATATCTGTATGGCGATGTGACGGAAATCCGGGATGGCGAGATCAAACAGGTAATCTGCCGGGATGGCACGGTGTATCAGGGAAAAACGGTGATCATTGCGACCGGAACCCGGGAACGCCTGCTGAACATTCCCAACGAACAGAAACTGACTGGCCGGGGCGTTTCCTATTGCGCGGTCTGTGATGGCAGTTTCTTCAAGGATCAGCCGGTAACGGTTATCGGCGGCGGTAATTCCGCGTTGGAAGAATCGCTGTATCTGACCCAGTTTGCCTCCAAAGTCACCGTAGTTATCCGCCGCGATGTTTTCCGGGCGGAACCGGTCATTCAGAAAGCGATGGAAGACAATCCGAAAATTGAGGTCATCCGCAGTCATGTGCCGGTGGAAATTGTGGAAAAGGACGGCAAGGTCGGCGGAATTGTGCTGAAGAATGTGAATGACGGTACGCTGACGACACTGACGACCAGCGCGGTGTTCCCTTACATCGGAGCGGATCCGTGTACGGAATTTGCCCGTGCGCTGCCGATTCTGGACGAGCGAGGCTATGTGATCGTCAACGATAAAATGGAAACGGCCTGCCGGGGCATTTACGGCGCCGGGGATGTTACGGTGAAAAATCTGCGTCAGGTGGTGACCGCCGCCAATGATGGCGCGATCGCCGCGCAGCAGGCGTTTCATCAGCTCAAAGGATAGAAGGAGGAAAGAAGATGGCATCAAGAACAGTGCGATTTTCCAACGGTTTTCATGGCGAACTGCTGCTGGATGAAGGAGTAGTCCGCATCGGCCGGCAGCCGCAGGAAGCAGCGCCGTACGATCTGCTTTACGGTGCGCTGGCATCGTGTCTTTACTCCACGTTTCTGGGCATTCTGGAAAAGAAGCGGATCACCATTCAGGGAGCGGAGATCACCATCGACGCAGAAAAGCGCAGCGAAGTGCCGACGACACTGAAAACGGTGCATCTGACAGTGACGGTGCACCAGGCAGAAAAAGAAGAGGCAGTGCGCAAGTCGCTGGAACTGGCGACCCGCTACTGTTCCGTTTACCAGACGATCAGTCAGGTAGCCCAGATGAGCTGGGAAATTCATTTCAGCGAATAAACCGGGAAATCCGGTTTTTTTCTTGTCAGCGCGGGGAATTTGACGCTGCATTGGCAATTGCGGAACACCCGGCGCTGTGGTAAAATACTGCCAGACAAGAGGTGATCGTGATGAAAAAGAAACGGGTTATTCTGGTCAGCGGCATGTCCGGGGCCGGAAAAACGAGCGCAACCAGCGTTCTGGAAGATATGGGATATCACTGCATCGATCAGTTTCCCGTCCAGCTGCTGAGCCTGCTGGTGGATCTGATTGAAAACAGTATTGATCCGCGCTATTCCTACCTGGCGCTGTCCACTTCGGCCAAGGATTTTCCGGAGTTTCTCAAGGCGTTTGAAGGCGAAGATATGGATGTGCGCGTGCTGTTTCTGGATGCTTCCAACGAAGAACTGCTGCATCGTTACAAATCCACTCGGCGCACGCATCCGCTGCTGATTAGCAACGTCTGCAACACGCTGGAGGAAGCGATCAGCGTAGAACGGCAGATGTTTCAGAATTATAAGGATACTGCGTTTCTTTCCATCGATACCACGTTTCTGACAGCGGCGGAACTGAAGCAGAAAGTGGAAAAGTACTGTTCGCTGTCCAGCGTACCGGTATTCTCGATCAGCTTCATTTCGTTTGGCTACAAACACGGCGTACCGCTGGACGCGGATCTGATGATCGACGTGCGGTTTCTGCCCAATCCGTTCTGGGAGGTGGAACTGCGTCCGTATTCCGGCGATGATCCGCAGGTGTATCACTATGTGATCGATAAACCGGAAACGCAGGAATTCATCAAACGGCTGCTGGAATTTCTGGATTATGCCTTTACGGAATATGTCAAGGAAGGAAAGAATCACTTTACCGTGGCCATCGGCTGTACCGGCGGCCAGCACCGCTCCGTCGCGGTGACCAACTATCTCTATGATCATTATAAAACCCAATATAACTGTTACAAGGAGCACCGCGACAAGCGGGATCTCAATGAACAATAAACGGTATAAGGTGGTTGTCATCGGCGGCGGTCATGGTCAGTCGGTGATTTTGCGGGGCATCAAGTTCATAGAGAATATCGACATCTCGGCCATCGTGACCGTGGCGGACGACGGCGGCAGCACCGGACGGCTGCGGCGGCAGTTCCACATTCCGGCGATGGGCGATATCCGGGCAGTTCTGATTGCGCTGGCGGAATCGGAAACGCTGTTAAAAAATCTGATGGAATACCGGTTTGAGGGCAGTGCGGAGGATCATGACGGGGATCAGGATGTGATGGGACACAATCTGGGGAATCTGATTCTGACCGCCCTGACTCAAAGCTGCGGCAGCTTCATGGAAAGCATCGGCATTCTGTCCAAAATTCTGAATGTGCGCGGCGATATCATCCCGGCAACAACGCAGGTGATCACGCTGTTTGCCCGGATGGCGGACGGAACGATTGTGCGCGGGGAATCCAACATTCCCACGATCGACAACCGGATCGATACGGTGTTTTACAACGAGCCGGTGCGGGCGACGGACACAGCGATTCAGGCGATCCGCGAGGCGGATGTCATCCTTTATGGGATCGGCAGCATCTTCACCAGCATTCTTCCCAATCTGATTATCCCGGAAATTCAGGAAGCGATCCGGCAATCGCATGCCTATGGCGTCTATATCTGCAACGCGATGAGCCAGCCGGGGGAAACAGATGATTTTACAATGGAGGATCATGTCGCGGCGTTAGTGCGGCATGGGGCCCGGATCGACGAGGTGCTGGCGGCCGGGGATGAAATTCCGCCACAGGTGCTGCAGCGATATGCCCGGGAAGGCGGAAAACCGGTGCGGATCGCGGCGAAAAATCATCCGTACAAGCTGACTGTCGCGCCGCTGCTGGATTTCGATCAGGGGCTTGTCCGGCACGATTGCGAGCGGATTCGTGTCTGTTTTGAGGACATTCTGAAAGGAATGGAATAGTCATGTCATTTACTACTGATGTTAAATCCGAAATTACGCTGAACGAGCTGAAACCTTGTTGTCAGAAAGCGGAGCTGTCCGCGCTGATTCAGCTCTGTTCCTCGCTGACCATCAACGCGCAGGGAATCTCGCTGCTGATCAAAACGGAAAACGCGGCGACAGCCAAGCGAATTCTGAAACTGCTGAAGGAAAATTATCAGGTGGAAACGGATCTGTCTGTGATCCGCAAGATGAATCTGAGGAAAAATAACATCTACCGGCTGCAGGTGCTCAACCGGGCCCGCGACATTCTTTATGATCTGGGTCTGATGAACGATCATGGTCTGCAGAATCATCCATCCCGCCGGCTGGTGCAGAAGGAATGCTGCGCCCGGGCGTATCTGGCAGGAGCGTTCATGGCGATGGGATCGGTGAATTCACCGCAGAAGACGAATTATCATCTGGAAATCGCGGTGAACGATCCGTCTCATGCCCAGTTCATCCAGAAGCTGATGCAGCGTTTTGAATTGCCGGCCAAGGTGATTCGCCGGCGCAGTCAGGTGGTCGTCTATCTGAAAGCGGCGGATAAAATCAGCGACTTTCTGCGCTGCATCGGCGCCCATGAAGCACTGATGCGATTTGAGGATATCCGGATTCACCGGGATTTTCGCAACAATCTGACCCGGCTGGATAATTGCGAAGTGGCCAATGAAATGAAAAGTCAGGCGGCAGCCCGACGGCAGCTGGAAGATATCGCCCGTATTGAAAAAGCGGGTCGGATGCGCTTTCTGGATGAGAAGCTGCGGGCGGTAGCGGAGCTGCGGCAGCGCTATCCGGAAGCGAGCCTGAATGAGCTGAGTGCCGAATACCAGCGGCAGACCGGCGTCGCCATGTCCAAGTCCGGGATGAAGCATCGTTTTATCCGTCTGCATGAGCTGGCGGAACAGATCGGAGAATAAACGCGGCCATGATCGCCCACAATAATGGTGAAGGTGATGATCATGGCTTTTTTTCTGCTTTGGCTGCAGCTGACCGGACTGGCCTGGAACACCCGGATTCCGGCAGATCAGGTGCATTGTGAAGCCGGTCAGATTTCGCTGGTGGTGGAAGAACAGATTCTTCCGGTTCAGCTGTTCAATGTGACCTTGAGCGAAGAAGGACAGCAGCGGGCCTGCGCGATGGTAAACCAGGCGGAACAGGTCAGTTTTGAAATTGACGATCATGTTGAACAGCTTTACCCGCTGCCGGTCTGGCTGTTTTGCGACGGCCAGCTGCTGCAGCGTGTTCTGGTTGAAGAAGGCGTGGCCCAGGTCAATATCCGCAATCCGGAGTATGCCTATCAGGCACAGCTGGAAGCGGCGTTGAGTCAGCAGGTCAGCGCCACTTCCTCAGACAGTTCCCTGACCTGGTACAGCCGCCGCCGCGGTCAGCTCTGGCTGGCGTTTCTCAGTTTTACGATCGCCGGTCTGCTGCTGATCAAGGTGATGCTGTACCGGCGCCGCCGGCAAATCCAAAGAAAATCTTAAATCCGCTTTCCGGCGCAGCAAATTCTTTTTCTTTTGCAGGCAATTACGCTATAATGAAACCGGTGATGAAATGAGAATATTAACAACTTTGCTGGCGATTCTGCTGATTGCGGCTTTTATCAGCATGGCCTGGCCGTTTTTGCTGGGCTTGCTGATCATCATGCTTGTGCTGGGGGTAGTCGGGACTTTCCGGCTGCGGCGGCAAATGAACGATGCCCGTGAATCCTGGCAATCATCCTCGCAATCGTCCTGGATCGGTGATGAGGAAGAGGATACGTTTGAAAAACGTGTGGATCAGCCGGAAGTGTTTGAGGCGGAATACACGGAAAGAGGGACTGAGGAAGATGGAAGCCAGTCGAATACGACGAGATTTTGATCCGGTAACGCAGGCGGATCTGCCCATGATTCAGCATTATCTGGATCTGGCGCAGTACGAGGAGAGCAATCACAACCTGGTCAACATGATGTTGTGGATTGAGGCATATCCGCTGTTTAAGTGTCAGCATGAAAACTGGCTGATTCTGCTGGGGATTCATGAGGGGACGTTGTTTATCTACATGCCGCTGTGCTCGCGGGAATACTTCCGCGAAGCGCTGCTGGAGGCCAAAAGCATTTTTGATCATTATGGCCTGCCGTTTGTGCTGAGCTGTTTTACTCAGCAGCCGGCGCAGTGGGTGCAGCAGATTTTTCCGCAGCTGTGCCTGACGGAAAACCGCGACAGCGCGGATTATGTGTATCTGGCGGAGAAACTGAAAACGTTCGCGGGGAAAAAGCTGCAGAAAAAGCGGAATCATCTGAATGCGTTTTATCGTGACTATGCCGGACGGTGGAGTTATGAGACGCTGGATGAACACAATGTGGCGGAATGCGAAGCCTTTCTGAGACAGTGGCATGCCGAGGATCCGGATGCGTTTCTGCAGCAGGAACGGCGCGGGGTTTTTCGCATTCTGAAGCTGTTGGGAACGATTCCTTACCGCGGCGGGCTGATCCGTATCGATGGTCAGGTGAAGGCGTTTGCGATCGGTTCGTGGCTGAGCCCGCGTATGTGTCAGGAAAACATTGAGAAGGCGGATGATGAAATCCGCGGTTTGTATCAGGTAATTTTGAAGGAATGGCTGACTCATGAGTTTGATGAGGCGGAGTATGTCAATCGTGAGGACGATATGGGACATGAGAATATCCGGCAGGCCAAGCTGGCCTATCATCCGGAATTTCTGATTGCCAAATATCGAATCTGCCATAAGGAGGGAGAAGGATGATCAGCAAGGCGCTTCCGCAGGAGAAAAAAACGATCTATGGGATCTGGAAACAGATTTTTGCCGGGGATGACGGCGGATACACCGATTATTTTTTTCGTACGCTGTACCGGTCAGAGAATACGCTGGTACTGAAGCAGGCGGGAAACATTGTATCGACGCTGATGCGGATTCCGCATGAGATCATGCTGAACGGCAAGATGATCCGGGCTTCCATGATTCTGGGGGTGGCGACGGTGCCGTCGCATCGCAAACAGGGCTTGATGCATGAGCTGATGCATGATGTGCTGGATGAACTGGAGCATCAGGAGCTGGTGACGCTGATCCAGGCGTACAACCCGTCGATGTATGTTCAGTTTGGATTTGAAATGGTGTACTACCGGCGGCGTTATCGGGTTCATCGCCATCAGGTTCCCCGCTGCGGCAATGACGGACTGACCTATGAGGCGCAATCCGATGAACTGCAGAAGCTGTATGCCGCTTATGTACGGCGGTTCGATGGGTTTTATCTGCGCGATCGTGAGTATTTTGACCGGCTGCAGCAGGAGTGTGCGGCAGAAGGCGGTAAAATCATCGCTTATCGGGATGGCAACGGAGAGATCCAGGGCTATGCCAGCATTTACCAGACGGCGGCGGGCATTGAACTTCGGGAGTGTCTGTATCTCAACAGCATCGCGCTGTTCAAACTGCTGAATCTGGCGCTGCAGCTGAAAGAGGAAGTGTGGCTGCATACGACGGACGCGGAACGGCTGGAACGGATTCTGCCAGATTCGCAAGGGCAGCGCTACGGGTTCACGATGGCGCGGATCAATGATTACGACCTGTTTAACCGGCTTTACAGCAGTTCTGTCACTTCGGTGAAGGATGCGTTTGCGCTGAGCGGAAAACCGCTGTTCATGCATGAATATGCCTGAGAAAGAAAACGGGAACGATGGAGACGATGCAAGTCCTGGCTTCCTGTATAATGAATAATAAAGAATTATCTGAAGAAAAAGAGAATCAGAATGAAAGAATGGGATAGAAATTATCCCAAAAGGATTATCGTCTTCCATGCAAATTTTACGGCATCAGGACCGGGGTTGATACCCTTGTGGAAAACGAGGCTTACTCCATCTGAAAAATGGCGTTTCGAGGGTTGTGAGAAACGCCTTTTTTTCTTTCATGTATAAAGCCGTGTCAATTCGTAACATAAGATGAAATACATGAATCTGTCTTCTGAATCATCATGACTTCCTGTCATCGCCGCATTGCCGCTGCTGTCCTGTATTGTAATTTTAAAGCTCCTGTGCCAAGATTGGGATGGATCCGGCATAATCCATCGTTGAAAGGAGCGATCAAAATGAACGAAATCCTGTGGCAGACAAAAGTGCGGGCCGACATCTTCAGCCCGGACTTTACTGAACAGTTGGGACTGGAAAACGCTGAACTGCCGTCAACAGAACAACCTTTCTATATGAATCTCGATGTCACCATATCCCTGGCGACCTCAGCCATGGCAGGCAAGATAGAAAGCTACCGTTGCCGTCAGCTCTGCAATCAGAGAATCACAGAGAGAAAGGCCAAATACAGCGCTATTCTGGGCGAACAGATCAACGAGGTACTCAGACGGCTTCGTGAAAGCGGATATGCCCTGAAGAATGCGAAAATCTGCGCGGAACCGACGGAGGATCCGCAGGAAGTGACGATTGCCCTCTTAAAAGGCGAGGACAAAGAGTATGATCAAAAAGGCAGAGAAAAAAAAGTGTTCAACGTCATCTCGGTCATTCCCAGCGGCCCCGGGATGCGTGCCAATCTGGAACGGGCTCTGGCTGAATTTTGCCTGAGAAAAATGAAAGAAGAGCTTCATCAGCCGGAAGCGCCGCTGAAACTCTCTGCGGACAGGATTGCCGTGGAAAAGCTGCTGCGCCCCATTGCGCAGGAAATCGCTGTGGACGAAAAGGCGGAAACTTCGCTGCAAACGATCATCGACAGTTTGAAAAACAGTTATCATATCCATAAGATACAGCCGTTTTCCATGGGCGGAAGACGAAATCAGGCTAAAGCTGCAGCAGCCCGAACGGAGGAAGTTCCTTCTTTATCATGGGTATTGTATATGGAAAAGAACAATGCGGAATGGAGCCTTACCGAGATGAAATCCGGGATGGAAGCGCAGTATGAATTAGAACGCCTGTGGAAACGGAAAACGACGCGCAGAGCCATCGTACTGCATGATCTGAAGCCTGTGCCGTATACCTTGTTAGGCAAGCAGGAACATGGCTTTATGAAAATCGTGAAATCGGATGCCGCTGCCTATCCTGCGCTTCGCGTTGTCTGGGATCAGGAAATCGTCTGATTCATTTTTGCGGCTGGACCAGATCGTCAATCAATCCATAATCTTTCGCTTCCATTGCGGTGAAATAGCGGTCACGATCACTGTCGGCTGTGACTTCACGAATGCTGCGGCCGGTATCCTGAGCCAACAGTCCGTTCAGTCTTCGCCGCAGTTCAAGAATATGCTCAGCGGCAATCTTGACATCGGCAGCCTGTCCCTGTACTCCGCCCAGCGGCTGATGAATCATGATATCGCTGTTAGGCAGGGCAAAACGCTTGCCTCTGGCGCCGCCTGCCAGAATGACCGCCGCCATGGAGGCCGCTATTCCCAGACAGATCGTTGAAACGTCGCAGCGAATCAGATGCATTGTATCGTAGATGGCCAATCCGGCACTGACGCTGCCGCCGCCGGAATGAATATACAGCTGAATATCCTCGGCGGAACGGGAAGCCAGGTAGAGAAGCTGAGCGCAGAGATTCCCGGCCACCGCATCATCGATGGGGGAGGTCAGTAAGACGATGCGTTCTTTCAGAAGGCAGGAGATCAGATCTACCACCCGGTCACTGCGGGGCGATGATTCAATAACGGTAGGGATAAATGTCATGATGAAGGCCCCCTTTCTTTTTACAGTATGCTTGGTTTAACCTGAAAAATACGTCTGGGAAAACAAATGGGCGAAAATGTCAAGTGAAGCTATTCACAATTGACAATTTACCCCTTAAACACTATAATTAAGTCGTGTCATAAGGAGGTCATAGAATGACAGTAAAAGTTGCTATTAATGGTTTTGGACGCATCGGACGTCTTGCTTTCCGCCAGATGTTCGTCGCCGACGGTTATGAAGTTGTAGCCATCAATGATCTGACGAGCCCGAAGATGCTGGCTCATCTCTTGAAATATGACTCAGCTCAGGGACCTTTCACAGGACATACCGTTGAAGCGAAGGAATCTTCCATCGTTGTTGACGGCCATGAGATTGAAATCTACAAAGAACCGGATGCAAACAACCTGCCATGGGGCAAGCTGGGTGTTGACGTTGTTCTGGAATGCACAGGCTTCTACACCAAGAAAGAAAAAGCGATGGCGCACATCAATGCCGGCGCGAAGAAGGTCGTTATCTCCGCTCCTGCCGGAAACGATCTGCCGACCGTGGTCTTCGGCGTTAACGAAGGCATCCTGACAAAAGACGATCAGGTTATTTCGGCGGCTTCCTGCACCACGAACTGCCTGGCTCCGATGGCTAACGCTCTGAACAAGTTTGCTCCGATCGTCAGCGGCATCATGACTACCGTTCACGCTTATACAGGCGATCAGATGACACTGGACGGACCTCAGCGTAAAGGCGATCTGCGTCGTGCCCGTGCAGCGGCGATCAACATCGTTCCTAACAGCACCGGCGCTGCGAAGGCGATCGGTCTGGTTATTCCTGAACTGAACGGCAAGCTGATCGGCTCCGCTCAGCGTGTACCGGTTCCTACAGGCTCCACAACGATCCTGGTTGCGGTTGTCAAGGGCAAGGATATCACGAAGGAAGGCATCAACGCTGCGATGAAGGCGGCTTCGAACGATTCCTTCGGCTATACGGAAGAAGAACTCGTTTCCAGCGATATCATCGGCATCACTTATGGTTCTCTGTTTGATGCCACACAGACGATGGTGGCTAAGATTGACGATGACACCTATCAGGTTCAGGTTGTTTCCTGGTATGACAACGAGAACAGCTACACAAGCCAGATGGTTCGTACAATCAAATACTTCGCGGAAATCTAAGCTAGCAATTTTACTTTTACGGGAGCTGAGGCGAAAGCTGAAGCTCCTTTTTTTTGCGTCCGACGCTTGGGAATGGGCCAGAGGTTGACAATCAGATCAAAAACAGGGATGATATTAATGGGTTTTTATCAACCTTGCGTTGAAATGAAGGAAAGGAGCAGATCAGGAAATGAACAAACTGCCTGAAAAGCTGATTCAGCTGAGAAAAGGCAAGGGCTACTCGCAGCAGGCAGTAGCTGAAAAAATCGGCGTCAGTGTCCAGGAATACATGGCCTGGGAAAACGGCAGCGCATTGCCGGGCATTGACCGGCTGATTCAGTTCGCTGAACTGTATGGACTGACGGTAGATGAAATGATCCGCAACGCGGCGGCGCCGCTGCCAGAGAAAAATCAGGAAGAACCGCTGACGATTCCGTTTCAGAAAAAAGCGGAAACGCCGGTTTCGCCGGTATCAAAGACGGCCGAATCTTCTGATGAGCAGGCAGAGGAAGAAACGGAAACGACACTGGAACAGACCCGGGTGATGGCGACGGTGGATCAGACGCGCGTGATGCCGGCAATGGAGTCGGCAGAAGGCCGACAGGCACGAAAAGCGGCCGCGGATCCGACGGCGGAAGGACAGTCCTCCAGGAAAGCACCGGTCAGCCGCACGACCATGATTGCGCTGGGCGGAGCTGCGGTGCTGCTGATTCTGGTGATTGTTCTGGCTGTGTTGTTTTTCACCGGCAATTCGTCGGCGATCAATAACGAAATGAATGATGAGCAGCGGCTGGCGGCGGGTGATGAATTTACGCTCGTGCTGAGCAGCGACGGGACGGTCAGAGGCCAGGGAAGCAACGATCAGAATCAGCTGAACGTCAGCAGCTGGGTCAACATCACGGCCGTGGAGGCCGGGGCACAGCACAGCGTCGGACTGAAGAAAAACGGCACCGTGGTAGCGGCAGGAAGCAACAGTTACGGTCAGCTCGATGTGGAGGAATGGAATGATATCGTCGCCATTGCCGCCGGGGATCATCATACGCTGGGACTGAAAGCGGATGGTACAGTCGTGGCTGTGGGCGACAACAGCAACGGACAATGCGACATCTCGCAATGGGAAGGGATCGTGAGCATTGCCGCCGGAGGAGACGGCAGCGTGGGAATTACCGCGGAGGGGACGGTCGTGACCGCGGGCCTGGATGTGGCCGTGTCATCGGTCACTTCCGTCGAGGATGCGGAAATCAGCGGCAATTCGCTGATTCTGATCAGCACGGATCATCGCCTGAGCTGTTATCAGGGCAGTCAGGGTGTTTGCCCGACCGGCTCCTACAGCAATGTGCGATCCGTTTCCGCATCAGAAAACCATGTGGTCATTTTGATGAACAACGGGACCGCCGCGGCGGAGGGAGACAATGAATACGATCAGCTGGAAGTTTCGCAATGGACCGGACTGATCGCAGTGGCGGCAGGGGATCGTCATTCAGCAGGATTGATGCAGGATGGAACGCTGGTCGCTGCCGGGGATAACAGCCGTGGTCAAAGTGAAGTCAGCGATGCGGAAGAAGAGCCGGTACAGCTGGAATCGGTCCGCAATATCCGCATCACACAGGACGGCGGTCAGGTGCGTGTCAGCTGGGATGCGGTGGAAGGCGCCGATTATTATACGGTCAGCGCCAACCTGAGCAGCAGCTATTCAGCCAATGTGGAAGGAACGTCGGTGACGCTGAATCAGAATCTGTTTGAGGATGTCAGCCAGGTGACCTTTACGATTACGGCCTGTTCCCGGGATGAACAGGTGCTGGCTTCGGAACCGGCCAGTCAGACCTATCAGTATGTCGCTCCGACCCCGACGCCGCAGACGGCGCTGGAATCGGTCCGCAACGTCAGTATCAGTCAGGATGCCGCCAACGTCCGCATTACCTGGGACGCGGTAGCCAATGCCGACGTGTACCATGTCACGATCACGACGATCAGCGGTTATGACGAGATCGTTTCCGGCACGTCGGTCACGATTCCTAACAGTTATTTTGAAGACGGCCGTCAGGTTACGATCACGATCATTGCGCAATCGTCCAACACGCTGTATTCGGACTCCAATCCGACGGTAACCAACTATAATTTTATTGCGCCAACGCCGACTCCGACACCAACGCCAACCCCGACGCCAACCCCGACGCCGGAACCGACGTCTACATCGGAATCTCCTCAGCAGACAGAGGACCCAGCGGAATCGCAGGGAGAGGAAGCGGCACAGGAGGGATAAATGATGGAATCTGGAAGCAAATGGTATGTCAGAAGAGCCAATGGAATCAAAGAAGGAGGCTTTACTGATCAGGAGCTGATCGCCTTGCTGCGCAAGGGGATTGTCGAAGCACAGGATGAAATCTGGATGACCCGGATGGAAGACTGGATGAAGGTAGAGGAGACCATTTACAGTCTTTATCTGACGCCGGAGGACTCCGCTTCAGATCCTCAGTCAGCTGTGTAACCAATAACAGAATATTTGTTGATCGCCCGCCCTGCCATTGCAGGGCGGGTTTTTGTTGCTGCGCAAAAGAAAAACCGCCGGCAACGCCGACGGCCAGGATTCAATGCGGATCTGCTTCGATCAGCCGGAAGCTGACCTTGCCATAACGAATCAGGGAAATCAGATTTTCCGCCAGCATGTCCACCTGACCGATCACGTTGGTGTATTCCGTACCGGCCAGATTTTTCAGCGCAATCTGCAGTTCCCCTTCATATCTTCCTGCGTTGTGATTATCCAGGGTGATGCACAGCTTGTCGCGATCACCGCTGCTTTGCGGCGGGACAGGAAACAGACCGCGGGTCTGCGTCGCCCGGAGGATGAATTCCGGCTGATCGCTGCGCGACTTCAGCGTGGTTTTCAGCAGAATGTCGCGGATCTGCGGATCCAGCTGAGGCCGGAAATAAACCGGAATCCACACACAGTGATGCATCGCGATGTGCGAAACCTGCCGCAGTTCGTTTTCTGAAGGATTGCCATCGCCAAAAAACAGATAATCAAACACTCCGGTCGCCACCAGCTCACCGGCGCTCAGATAAGCCGGTTTGTAGCGATGATTTTCCACGGTGCACAGGCCATGACCATGGGGAAACAGCAGTGAATCCGCATCCAGCGAGTTGAGAAATACCCCGGTGCGAATCCCGCAGGCCTTGAACAGCTTGGCGTTTTTGTATGCGTCCTGAAAGGAAAGACCGGTATCCGGCCGCGGGAAAAAGTTATGCACCGCGATGTAATTGTCGATATTGCCTTTACGCTGAATCGCTTTGATGCGATGCACCGGTTCCGCCTGCATCGATGCGTTATCCTCAATCAGCACCCCGTCTTCATTGCAGGACATCTGCGCGACCAGCTCGTGACACTCTTCAAATCCGAAATCCAGCCGGATGATCCGAATGCCCAGACGGGCAAAGGCGGAGAGATCCTGCGGTGTGGCGTTCAGTTGGCGCATCAGATTGCGGTTGATGTCCACATGCAGCGTCAGTCCGGTTTTCCGGCATTCCTCAATCAGCCACTGAAACGGTTCGCTCAGCCGAACGGAGGAAGCCCAGGCCGCCGGGGATTGAATGGAGGTATAGACCTGGCTGTACCCCATGGAAGCCGCGGTCTGCAGCTGACGTCGCATCGTTTCCACCGACTGCAGATGTGGATAAAGCGATATTCCTAGAAGACTCATGTGTGATTTTCTCTGCCTTTCTCCCTTTTTTTGTTTCTGATCTGTTTCATCTATATTATAGCGAAAAACACGCAAAAGAAAAGGCGGGACAAAGATCCTTTGTCCGCCT
>CAJFOC010000027.1 GCA_904395815.1 uncultured Holdemania sp. | reverse complement strand
TTGGCGTGAGCGCGCATTGACATCGACGGCGCTTGTCCGATATACTGGTTGTGATTCGATGGGGTGACAACAATGAAAAAAGTTTTTTTACTGTTTCTGACTGTGGGCCTGATCGTGGTGATCGAGGTGTTTCAGGCTTCAGGACAGCAGCAGATGCTGGCCATGACGCCGATGATCGAACAGGCGCAGCAGAATTATTCGTCGGCCATGTTTGCGGTGGAGTACCCGGCGGATCAGCAGCAGGTGCGGCAGTGGATTGCTCAGCAAACCCGCCAGCTGCAGCAGTCGGCAAGCGAAGCCGGTGATGCGCAACAGCAGCCGGTAGCGGTGCTGGAACAGATTGCTGACGGGCAGGGACAGAGCGTCTATTATTTCGGCGGGCTGACGCAGGTGCTGCCGGAGCTGTTTCCGATCTCAGGAACGCTCAGCGTGGATTTCAATGATCCTGAGGAAAGCGGGTATTATACCGCTGACCGGACCGATCCATCAGCGCAGATGAGCTATCTGCAAAGCGCCGCCATTCAGGTCAGACCGTATTGGCAAAGCGCGGATCAGAATTGTACGCAGACGACGCTGTGGCTGTTTTCAAAAGAGGAAAGCGACTGGCTTGATTTCAAGATCCGTCTTTGCCAGCAGTTTGATGATCTGCAGCTGACGCTGCTGCAATATCAGAGCGCGGATGTCAGTGCGCCGATGCGCTGGCGTACGTTGTGGACGGCGGGCATGAGTGTGGCGATCGGAGTGCTGGCGCTGATCACCGTAATCTGGCAGATCCGAAGGGACCGGTCGCTGAACGCATCGCTGGACAGGGAATCGTTGACTGTGCTGCTGGGCAGAGCGATGGGGGTGGAGGCGCTGGTCAGCGTGCTGCTCATCCCGGCGCTGATTCTGCTGACGATGATGCTTCAGGGCGTCCGCTGGAACGCCTATACCAATTTTATCTATACCGAACTGTTTCATCTGTATGGCTGGCTTACCCTGGCGATGGCCATCAGCGGCGTGGCAGGCTGGCTGATGCTGTGGCGCAGACGGCGGCGTCTGAAAACGGACGATGAGATCGGGACAAGAGGTGAACATCATGATTAGCTGTACGTTTGTCAACCATACCCGTGAGAAGAGCTGGCGGCAGTTTCTACCGGATTTTGAAGCGATTGCGGAAAGAACCTGTGAGGTTCTGAAGCGGCCGCAGGCGTATTCGCTGTCGGTGATTCTGGTCAAATCACGCCGTATTCATCAGATCAACCGTGATTATCGCGGCGTGGACCGGCCGACCGATGTGATCACCTTTGCGGCCTGCGACGATCAGGACGAATTTGAGCTGCAGCAGCTTGCGGAAATCGAGCTGGGCGATATCTTCATCAATGTACAGGCGGCGCAAAGTCAGGCGGAAGAATACGGTCATTCCCTGCGCCGGGAAATCTGTTTCCTTTTTACTCACGGCTTGCTGCATTGTTTCGGTTATGATCATATGGAAAAGGAAGAAGAACAGGTGATGTTTGATCTGCAGCGCCAGATTCTCGATCCGCTGGTTCCCCGCCGGTGATGAAGCGGCTGAAGCGAAAATTTCTGCCGGCATTCAAGGGGTTGAAGCTGGCGCTGCAGGATCGCAGCATCCGCATTCAGCTTGGCTTTGCGCTGTGCGCCTTGGCCGCTGCGGCGTTCTTTCGGTTTGAGCGGGAAGAATGGGTGCTGACGGTGCTGATGATCGGGCTGGTGATCACCGCGGAGACGTTCAACACGGCGGTGGAGCGGCTTTGTGATCGCGTCTGCCCGCAACAGGATCCGCTGATCGGTAAAGTCAAGGATCTGGCGGCGGCGGCGGTGCTGCTGGCTTCGCTGACGGCGCTGGTGGGCGGAGCGGTACTGGTGATCGGGCATCTGTTTTAGAAATGAGGAGAACAGGATCATGTATGAAAACGTTGTAAAAGAAGCATTTGAAGCGATGAAATGCTCGTACGCGCCCTATTCCGGATATCATGTGGGAGCCTGCGTGCTGTGCCGGGACGGCCGGATGTTCCGCGGAGTCAATGTGGAAAACGCCTCCTATGGCGCGACCAACTGTGCGGAGCGCAGCGCCTTGTTTGCGGCGGTTTCCTGGGGCGTTCGGCGCGAGCAGATCGAGGCGCTGGCCATCGTTTCCGATGGCCGGCGGATCGGCATGCCCTGCGGTATCTGCCGGCAGGTTTTCAGCGAACTGTTGGATGAGAAAACGCCGGTCATTCTTTCCAATGGCGAACAGACGATCACGCTGACAGCCGGCGAGCTTTTGCCGTATCGCTTTTCGGCGGAGGATCTGCAATGAAGTCCGGGTTTATCGCGCTGATCGGCCGGCCCAATGCCGGTAAATCCACGCTGCTGAACGCGCTGGTCCAGCAGAAGGTGGCAATCATTTCACCCAAACCGCAGACGACCCGCAATTCCATCCGGGCGATACGCACCGATCAGGACTCGCAGATGATTTTTGTCGATACGCCGGGAATTCACAAGCCTCAGCATGAGCTGGGAGCGCAGATGAACAAGGAAGCACTGGCCGCGGCCGGCGGGGTGGATCTGATCTATCTGATTGTGGACGGTTCGGCTCCGTTTGGCCGGGGCGACGACTATGTTCTCAAACAGCTGCAGAAAGCCTCATGTCCGGTGTATCTGATCGTAAACAAAACGGATCTGCTGTCGCGGGAGGCGCTGGTGGAATTGCTGCTGCAATGGCAGAAACGCATGGATTTCAAGGAAATCATTCCGATCAGCGCATTGCGCCAGGACAATCTGGATCAGCTGATCGAGGTGACCAAAAACGATCTGACCGACGGAGTGCAGTATTATCCGGCCGATCAGGTCTGCGATTATCCGGAGCAGTTCATCATGGCGGAGATCATCCGTGAAAAGGTCCTGCTTCTGACCGAGGAGGAAATTCCGCATTCGGTGGCGGTGGTCATCGAACGAATCCGCAAAAAACGGGATCATCTGATCATTCAGGCCATGATTCTGGTGGAACGGGATTCGCAAAAAGGCATCATCATCGGCAAGCAGGGGCGGATGATCAAACAGATCGGCACGCTGGCCCGCCAGGAGCTGGAAGCCATTCTGGGATCCGGGATTTTTCTGGAACTGTTTGTCCGGGTGGAGAAGGACTGGCGCAACCGTCGGGCCAAACTGCAGCAGCTGGGCTATATCCAGACGGAGCTGGATCCTTCATGAGCGAGCAGCGCATTGAAGCGATTGTGCTGAAGCAGCAAGATTACCGGGAAAACGACGCGCTGATCACCGTGCTTTCACCTCGGCAGGGCAAGCTGAGCTTCGTTTGCCGGGGCATACGGAAAATGGCAAGCAGGAACGCGGTTTCCTGCATGCCTTTTGTGCGTTGTGAACTGCAGTATCAGCAACAGCAGCAGAAAACGCTGTTTTCGCTGAAATCAGCGCGGCCGCTGGCATCGTACTGGCATATCCGGCAGGATCTGACCAAGCTGGCCATCGCGCAGGTCATGACCGAAATTGCGGACAAAATTCTGCCTGGCGGTCAGGAGGATCTGGCAGCGGCGCAGGCGGTGTACGATTTGCTGGATACGAGCTTGCAGCGGCTGGACGGCGACGCGTTCCATGAGCTGGTGCTGTGTCAGTATCTTGCCGGCATACTGAAAGTGGAAGGCATCGAACCGCTGGTGGATGAATGCGTCTTGTGCGGCAGCCGCCGCGTGCAGACGATCTCGGTGGAAGAGGGCGGTTTTCTGTGCGCCCGCTGCGCGGGAGCGATGGGTGCTCACAGCGTCGGGGTGGCGGAGTTAAAAAAGTTCCGGCTGATCAACAAGGCTGCGCCTGAGCATTATTCCCTGCTTCAGCAATATGGTCCATGGACAAAAAAAGACGCTGAATTTCTGATTCGCTTTTTAATCGTACACACCGGACTGCAGCTG
The DNA here is from genome assembly GCA_904395815.1 of uncultured Holdemania sp. Taxonomy (GTDB): domain Bacteria; phylum Bacillota_I; class Bacilli_A; order Erysipelotrichales; family Erysipelotrichaceae; genus Holdemania. Next base: position 51,834 of record CAJFOC010000027.1, on the reverse strand, counting down.
GAAAGTTGGCGCTTTCTGGATCGTTGTTCTCATTGACGAAAGGTTCAATTCTGGTCTATAATATACGTTGACTTAAAATAAAGAAATGGGGAATATTCATGGCAGTGAAACAGTTTGAAACGCTTGTCAGCCACGCAAAAAATACCGGGTTTGTGTTTCAGGGCTCCGAGATTTACGGCGGGCTTTCCAATACCTGGGATTTTGGTCCGCTGGGAGTGGAACTGAAGAAAAATATTAAAAATGCCTGGTGGAAAAAGTTCATTCAGGGTCATCCGAACAATGTCGGAATTCAAAGCGCGATTCTGATGAATCCGAAGGTCTGGGAAGCGAGCGGACATCTGAAAGGGTTCTCCGATCCGCTGATGGACTGCCGTCACTGCAAGACCCGCCATCGCGCGGATCATCTGATCGAGCAAGCCAGCGGCGGCCAGGTCAATCCGGAAGGCTGGAGCAACGAACAGATGATGGAATATATCCGTGAACATCAGATCGCCTGTCCTGACTGCGGCAGTCATGATTTTACTGAAATCCGTCAGTTCAACCTGATGTTCAAGACGTTCCAGGGTATTCTGGAGGATGCCAAGAGTACGATTTATCTGCGTCCGGAAACGGCGCAGGGAATGTTTGTCAACTTCAAAAACGTACAGCGGACGATGCGCCGGAAGCTGCCGTTTGGCATCGGTCAGATCGGCAAAAGCTTCCGCAACGAGATCACCCCGGGCAACTTCATTTTCCGTACGCGTGAATTTGAACAGATGGAAATGGAATTTTTCTGCAAGCCGGGCGAAGATCTGCAATGGTATGAATACTGGAAGGATTTCTGCATGCAGTGGCTGAAAAATCTGGGCTTGAGCGAAGATCACCTGCGTTTCCGCGAACATGCCAAGCAGGAGCTGGCCTTCTATTCCAAGGGAACCAGCGATATCGAATACCTGTTTCCGTTTGGCTGGGGCGAGCTGTGGGGCATCGCCGATCGGACGGATTACGATCTGCGCTGTCATCAGGAACTGTCGGGCGAATCGCTGGAATATCAGGATCCGCAGACGCAGCAGAAATATCTGCCGTATTGCGTGGAGCCGGCGGTGGGCGTGGAACGGCTGATGCTGGCGTTTCTGTGCGACGGATATGAGGAACAGCAGCTGAATGAAAAAGATTCGCGGATTGTGCTGCACCTGCATCCGGCGCTGGCGCCGGTGAAAGCCTGCGTACTGCCGCTGTCCAAGCAGCTGTCCGATAAGGCGCGTCAGATTGCCTGTGAACTGTCGCAGAGCTTTGTCTGTGAATTTGATGAAGCCGGCAGCATCGGCAAGCGGTATCGCCGTCAGGATGCCATCGGAACGCCGTTTTGCATTACGGTCGATTTTGACAGTGACAACGACGGCTGCGTGACGGTGCGCGACCGTGACACGATGGAACAGGTTCGCATGCCGGTCGCTGAGCTGAAAGCCTATATCGACCGGTCGCTGCAGTTCTGAGCAACAGAACAGGAGGGATGCGGATGCGTCTGAGCGAGGAGGAAATCGCGGCGGTCAGAAACAGGGCGGATATCGCCGAGGTGATCGGACATTATCTGCCGCTGGTGAAAAAAGGCCGTTCGGTGACCTGTGTCTGTCCCTTTCATGACGATCATAACCCGTCGCTGTCGATTTCTCAGGAAAAGCAGATCTACAAATGCTTTGTCTGCGGAGCCGGCGGCAATGTCTTCACCTTTGTTCAGAACTATGAAAACATCAGCTTTCCCGAGGCGGTGGCCCGGGTTGCCGAGCTGACCGGAACTCCGCTTTCCTTTGATCCTGCAGCGCTGAAAACGCCGGCGGATCCGCGGAAGGCGGCATTATACAAAGTACTTCAGGAAACGATTCGTTATACTCATTATCAGCTCAGCGCCCAGGTCGGTATCCCGGTCAGAAAATATCTGCAGGAGCGCGGCATCGACGAAGCCGTCATCGAGAAATTCGAGATTGGCTGGAACGGGCCTGGCGATGAGCTGCTTCGCTTTCTGAAAGCCAAGGGGTATTCAGAACAGGATATGGTGGCCGGCAACGTCGTTCGTCTTTCGGAAAGCGGACTGCATGATGTGTTTGCCAGCCGCATCACGTTTCCGATTCATGATTCGCTGGGCAATCCGATTGGATTTACCGCCCGCAGCATGGACCCGCAGGCCGCCAGCAAGTACATCAATACAACCGAGACACCGATCTATGTCAAGGGACGGACGCTGTTCAATTATCATCGCGCCAAACCGGCCGCCCGGCGGGAAAATAGGATTTTGCTGTGTGAGGGAGTCACCGATGTGCTGGCGATGGACCGCGCCGGGATTGAGAATGCGGTGGCGACGCTGGGAACTGCCTGTACGCGGGAACAGCTGCGGCTGCTGCGGCAGTGTTCGACGCATCTGACCTTCTGTTATGACGGCGATCAGGCCGGCCGCAACGCCACTTACAAGGCGGGCCAGCTGGCGCTGGAAGCCGGCTTTGAAGTCGGCGTGGTCGTCAACGCCACCGGACTGGATCCGGATGAGATCGTTCGACAGCAGGGACCGCAGCAGCTGCAGCAGATGTGCCGCAAGGAACAGACGTGGATGGAATTTGTGCTGGATTATCTGTCCTCGCGTTATGATCTGGAGAATTACTCGGAGAAAAAAGAATTCGCGCGGCTGGCGGCAGAACAGATCCGCAAGCTGAGCGACGATTTTGACCGGCAGAATTTTGCCCGTCAGCTGCAGCAGATGACCGGATTTGAACTGGATCTGAGCGCTGCGGCGCCGGTATCTCCGCGCTCTTCTGCCGCACAAAAAGCGGGCGGGATGCGTTTAAAGCGCACCCGGGATGGTAAGACTAATGCCGAACACCTGATTCTTGCCTTAATGCTTACCAGTCACGACGCCGTAACGATGTTCAAGGAAAAACTCGGATTTCTTCTCAGCGAAGAAAATCAGCAGCTGGCCATGATGATTCTGGATTACAGCCGGACGCATCCTCAGCTGCAGATCGCTGATTTTATCGATACAATTCAGGATGAGTCACTGAAGCAGAAGACTCTGGAGCTGTCAGAATGGGAATGTCCTCAGTTCACTCCCGAGGTCATGGAAGGAGCGATCCTTCGGATCCGCAGGAGCATGCTGGAGGAAAAAATCAATGATCTGAAGCAGCAGATCCTTCGCATCAGCAATCCGGAAAGTCAGGCAGCGCTGCTCCAGGAGAGAATGCAGCTGCAAAGAGAATTAAGGGGGTACCTCGATGAAGAAAAACACCAAGACCAAGGAAAATAAATTGCCGGTATTCAAGACGCTGGATCAGTTGAAGGAAGAATTCAGAAAAACCTATGAATCCCAGAAAGTGCTGTATCAGAAGGACGTCATGGATTCTTTGAAAAATCTGGATCTGACCGATAACGAAATGGATGACCTGTACGACTGGTTTGCCGCCGAGGGCATCGACATCAGCGAAGACGAGGATATCGAGGAACTGGATAACCTGGAACTGCCGGAGTCGGAAGCGATGGATCAGGATATGGAAGATGATCTGGATTTTCTGGCTGATGACAGCACTGAAGAGTTTGATGAAGATCAGACGGAAACGGAAACAGCGCCGACAGAGCTTCCGGAGGCCTACAGCGGTTCTCCTTATGTCCGGATCAACGATCCGGTGAAGATGTATCTGAAGGAAATCGGTCGGGTTCCGCTGCTGAATCCGGAAGATGAGCCGGAAATCGCCCGCCGGATTCAAAACGGAGATGAAGAAGCCAAGCGCATTCTGATTTCCTCCAACCTGCGTCTGGTTGTTTCCATTGCCAAGAAGTATGTTGGCCGCGGTATGTTGTTTCTTGATTTGATTCAGGAAGGCAACATGGGTCTGGTCAAGGCGGTGGAAAAGTTTGATTACACCAAAGGATTCAAGTTTTCAACGTACGCGACGTGGTGGATCCGTCAGGCGATTACCCGGGCGATTGCCGATCAGGCCAGAACGATCCGCATTCCGGTTCATATGGTGGAAACGATCAACAAACTGACCCGGGTTCAGCGTCAGCTCGTTCAGGATCTGGGACGGGAACCGACAGCGGAGGAAATCGCCGAAAAGATGGAAAACATCACTCCGGAAAAAGTACGGGAAATTCAGAAGATCGCGCTGGAGCCGGTATCGCTGGAAACCCCGATCGGTGAGGAAGACGATTCGCATCTGGGAGATTTCATTGAGGATAAGGACGCGATGTCCCCGGATCAGTATGCCAACAATCAGCTGCTGAAGGATGAAATCAACAACGTGCTGCAGGGACTGACAGAGCGTGAGGAAAAGGTGCTGCGGCTGCGTTTTGGACTGTATGACGGAAGAACCCGCACGCTGGAAGAGGTAGGCAAGGAATTCAACGTGACCCGGGAAAGAATTCGTCAGATCGAGGCAAAGGCGCTGCGCAAGCTGAAACATCCAACCCGTTCCAAACGGCTGCGTGACTTTGTCGACAAGAACTGAGATGCAGCTGAGCGCACGGCTGGAAGCGGTCGCTTCCTGTGTCAAGCCGGGAAGAATTATCGCGGATATCGGGACGGATCATGCTTATCTGCCCTGTGCGCTGATTGAGCGTGGGGTGGCGGTGAAAGCGTATGCGTGCGACATTGCGCCAGGACCGCTGAAACGGGCTCAAAATACCATTGCGCAGGCAGGACTGCAGCGGCAGATCATTCCGATTCTGACGCCGGGACTTCAGGATGTGCCTGCCGAGGTGCAGACGGTGATCATTGCCGGCATGGGCTGGATCAGCGCCCGGGAAATTCTTGAGCAGGCTGAGGAGCGGCTGGCGGATCTGGATCAGATCATCGTTCAGGTAAACCGTGAGGTTTCCTCACTGCGGCGCTGGATTATGGATCATGGCTTTCAGATTCAGGATGAAAAGATTGTGCATGATCGCCATTTTTATCAGATTGTCGTTTTTTCAAAAGCTTCCCGACACGTCCGTTACAGCGAGACAGAGCTGGATTTCGGAGTTTTCCTGTCCCGGCGGCGGGATGAGACGTTTGTTGCCTATTGTCGTTTTCAGCGCGATAAGCTGAAGCGGATTCAGCAGCAGGTCACCTCGTCTGAGCGCAGACGCTGGCTGCAGGAGAGAATCGAACAGTTTGAACAGTTTCTATGACCGCAGAACAAAAAACAATCCCATTTCCGCAGACAGCGCTGCCCTGCAAAAGCGTTGCCCACGGGGGTGGGATTTTCTTTCTGTTTGAAATCCATAAAAAAAGGATCCTGATCAGGATCCGTTCTCTTACAGAGAATTGACGGCTTTCGCCAGACGCGCTTTCTGACGGGCGCTGTAGTTCTTGTGTTTCAGATGACTGGTAACGGCTTTATCCAATAAAGAATTCGCATGGTTGCAGGCGGCAACCGCTTTTTCCTTGTCCTTCGCTTCAACCGCTGCCAGCACTTCCTTGATTGCCGACTTCAGAGCGGACTTTTCAGCTGTTCTTGCCGCATTTCTCTTTAAATTAGTAATGGAACGTTTCTTCTGAGACTTAATGTTTGCCACTGTGACACCTCCTCCGTTTTCGTACCTAAAGCATTATATCAAAAGGATAAACAAAATGCAATGTAAACATGAGTTTTGACCGCAGGGAAAGCGTCGTTTCTGACTTGCCTGTCTTTTTTGTCCGTAATAAAAGAGAGCTGGCTGCAGGGATAAACGTCCGAGATTGGATGCATACTAACGACGAGGTGAACGACATGCGCAGAAACAGAACCGACCTGGCTTATGAGGAAGTACTCAATCTGGCGGAAAACGATGATTTTACTCATCACAAAAAGAGTGTGGGCGCCATCACTGCTCATCATATCGTCATTCATCGCCGCAATGATCAGATTGATAAGGAACCGGGCGAGTACATCACTGTGGAACTGACGGATCTGAACGATCAGGATCAGCGCGATGAGGCTGCCGCCGTGATGACCGATTGCCTGAAGCAGGTGATTTTCGGCGGCAGAACTGACGTTGAACGTGTGCTGGTGGTCGGATTGGGGAATCAGGAAATCACCGCGGATGCGCTGGGACCGATGGCGGCACGGGAAGTGATCGTGACCTCTCATCTTTTCCGGCTGCAGGATCCATCAGTCGGGCAGGACATGCGGGAAGTGGCGGTGATCGTCCCCGGGGTGATGGGACAGACCGGCATGGAAACGGCGGAATTCGTTCAGGCGGTCGCCCGGCAGTTTCAGCCCGATCTGGTCATTGCCATCGACGCGCTGGGAACCCGCAGCCTGCAGCGCATCAACCGGGTAATCCAGATCAGCGATACCGGGATCCAGCCCGGCGGGGGCGTGGGCAATCACCGCAAAGCGATTAACGAAGCGCTGCTGGGGGTTCCGGTCATTGCCGTGGGCGTGGCGACGGTGGTCAGCATTGAGGCGTTGATCGATCAGGTTCTTTCCGCTGCCGGCAGCGACGATTATGAGCGCATCATGCAGCATATTCATTATCATGAATCGTATCAGATGGTTCTGACTCCCAAGGAGATGGATGAGGAAGTCCGTCATCTGAGCGAGGTGATCGCCCGTTCGCTGAATCAGGCGCTTCATCCACGATTTGATACGATGTAAGTCATAGTCCTCTTCCGATGCAGCATACACTGCAGACAGGGAAGGGGGCTTTTTTTCTTGAAAACGAAGCTGAAAATTTTCCTCAAATGTGTGCTGATCCTGGCATTTCTCGCCATCACCCCTTTTTTCACCGGTTTCCAGCAATGGTTCATGGAAAACAAGAATTCGCTGCTGGAATCCATTCTCAAACCGGAGATCAATCTCGATCAGATCTCGATCAAGGAACGGCTGGCTTTGCTGCCGGATTTCAAACAGGCGGTGGAACGGATTGATCAGATCGTCGTCAGCGAACCGTTTGTGCCTAAATTCGAACCGCAGCAGAAACCGGAACGGAAATCCGTGTACATCTACAACACTCATCAGTCGGAAACCTACAGCGATGGCACCACTGTATATGAAATCGGAATGGAGCTGGCGCAGATGCTGGAAGAACAGGGGTTTTACGTCGTGTTTCAGGCTGCCAATTTTCTGCGTGAGGCGGAAGAGGAAGGACTGAAATACAATCAGCTGTACACGGTATCCCGGCGTTATCTGAACGATGTGTTTGCCCAGCACGGCGGTTTTGATCTGGTGATCGACCTGCATCGGGATTCCGCGCCGCGTTCAGCTTCCGTATTGGAAAAGGATGGAACGACTTATGCGAAGATGATGTTTGTCGTCGGCATGAAGTCCGACAACGCGGCGTCAGTCATGAAGCAGTCAGAACAATTAACCGACAAAATTGACCAGATGATGCCCGGTATAATGAGATCAGTCTTTGAAAGACAGTCGGTATACAACCAGGATATGGCTGAGAACATGGTGCTGCTGGAGTTGGGAACGGATCAGAACAGCACCGAGGAGGTCCGCTGTTCGCTGGCCGTGCTGGTTGAAGCTTTGAGTAACGGAGGGATAGAATGAAACGGTTTATCCTCGATGGTTTTCTGATTCTGATCATCGTCAGTCTGGGCAGCGCGCTGAGCCGGCAGCAGGAGCCATCCGTTCAGCAGCGGGTGGATGACTTCAATGATCAGGTTCTCCATCATCAGATCGTCGGTCAGCAAAGTCAGGGCTTGGCAGTGAGTCAGATTGAAGAAAACTGGGCCGGACAGGTCGGAGAAAACATCAGTTCGATGGTGATCCGGGTTGTCAGCGGATCGGTTCGGCTGATCAGCGCGGCTTTTGACCGGTAAACGGAAAGAAGTATGGTATAATAAAGTCTGAGAACAGGGAGGGATCCTTTTTGAGGACGAGAGTCGTATTCATGGGAACTCCGGACTTTGCCTGCGGCATTCTCAAAGCATTGAGCGAGATGCCCATCGAGCTGGTCGGCGTGGTTTCCCAGCCGGATAAAAAAGTCGGCCGTCAGCAGCAGCTGCGGAAAACCCCGGTGCATCAGCTGGCGGAGGAACTGCATGTGCCGCTGCTGCAGCCGCAGAAGATCCGTACGGAATATGAAGAGGTGCTGGCGCTGCGGCCGGATCTGATCGTGACCTGCGCCTATGGTCAGATGATCGGGGAAGAGGTGCTTCAGGCTCCGCGGTATGGCTGCATCAACGTTCATGCGTCGCTGCTTCCCCAATACCGCGGCGGCGCACCGATTCATACGGCGATCATCAACGGAGAAACGGAAACCGGCGTCACGATCCAGCGGATGGTGAAAAAAATGGACGCCGGCGACATTCTGGCGATGAAGAAAGTACCGATCGGGTGGGAAGACACGACGGAAATTCTGCATGACAAACTGATGGTGGCTGGCGCTGAATTGCTGAAAGAAATGCTGATGGAATATCTGGCCGGAAATCTTGTGCCTGTGGCGCAGGATGAGCGGCAGGTCAGCTTTGCCTGGAACATTCAGCCCTGGCAGGAACAGATCGACTTCAGTAAAAGCGGAAAGGAAATCTACAATCAGATTCGCGGCCTGATCAGCTGGCCGGTCGGCTATGGCCGGGCTGAGGGACAGAAACTGAAGTTCTGGGGCGTTCGCTTCCGGCCGCAGAGCAGCGGACAGTCCAGCGGAACCATCGTCGGCTTTGATGAAGAAGGCATGGTGGTGGCTGCCGGGGATCAGTCGATTGTGATTACCGAACTGCAGCCGGAGGGGAAAAAACGGATGTCGGCCCGCGATTTCTATAACGGCAAGGGGCGGGAATGGATTGGCCGCCGCTTTGAGCCGGTTCCCCATCACGAATAAATCTGCCGCTCAAACCCGGTAACCATTCCGGGTCTTTTTTCTGTCTGGCGGATGGGCAATCATGACAGGTTTTGCCTTTGAAGAAAGCATTTGATATAATAACGGATGGTGAAGGAGGATGGACAATGGATCAGTCGAAGATCAGAAATTTTTCGATTATTGCCCATATCGATCATGGCAAGTCTACGCTGGCTGACCGGATCCTGGAAATGACGGAAACCGTGCAGCATCGTGAAATGGTAGATCAGATTCTCGATTCCCTGGATCTGGAACGGGAACGCGGCATCACGATCAAGCTGAACGCAGTGCAGCTGAAATACAAGGCGCAGGATGGGGAGGAATACATCTTTCATCTGATCGACACCCCGGGGCATGTCGACTTTACTTATGAAGTATCCCGCTCGCTGGCAGCGTGCGAGGGAGCGGTGCTGGTGGTGGATGCGGCGCAGGGAATTGAGGCGCAGACGCTGGCCAATGTGTATCTGGCGCTGGACAACAACCTGGAGATTGTGCCGGTGATCAACAAAATCGATCTGCCCAGCGCTCAGCCGGAGCGGGTCAAGGAAGAAATTGAGACGGTCATCGGGCTGGATTGCAGCGAGGCGCCGCTGATTTCGGCCAAAACCGGGCTGAACGTCGGCGAGGTGCTGGAACAGATTGTCCGGCAGATCCCGGCGCCTCATGGCGATCCGCAAGCGCCTTTGAAGGCGCTGGTCTTTGATTCGGTGTATGATTCATACCGTGGAGTCATCGTCTTTGTGCGGGTTAAGGAAGGCCGGATTCAGGTGGGAGACAAAATCCGCTTCATGAACAACGGCGCTGAATATGAGGTGCTGGAATGCGGGGTCAGAACGCCGAAGGAAGTCAAGCTCAACGCGCTGGAGTGCGGCGAGGTCGGCTGGTTTGCCGCCAGCATCAAATCCGTTCAGGATGTCAGCGTCGGCGCGACGGTAACCGGCGCGCTGCGTCCGGCGGAGGAAGCGTTGCCGGGCTATCGCAAGATGAATCCGATGGTGTACTGCGGTCTGTATCCGACCGATTCCGCGCGGTATAACGATCTGCGCGACGCGCTGGAAAAGCTGAAGCTCAACGACGCTTCGCTGCAGTATGAGGCGGAAACTTCCCAGGCGCTGGGCTTTGGCTTTCGCTGCGGCTTTCTTGGCTTGCTACATATGGACGTCGTACAGGAGCGGCTGGAAAGAGAATACAATCTGACGCTGATCGCCACGGCGCCCAGCGTCATTTATCACTGTTACATGACCGACGGCACGATGCAGCCGATCGACAATCCGGCGCATCTGCCGCCGGTGCAGAAAATCGATCACCTGGAAGAGCCGTATGTCAAAGCCAGCATCATGGTGTCCAACGAATACATCGGACCGGTAATGGAGCTGTGTCAGAACAAACGCGGCGTATACGAGGACATGCAGGTGATTGACAGCGGACGCAATACGCTGATCTATCAGCTGCCGCTCAGCGAAATTGTCTTTGATTTTTTTGACAAGCTGAAGTCCTGCACCAAGGGGTACGCGTCGCTGGATTATGAGCTCAGCGAATACCGCCGCAGTGATCTGGTGAAAATGGATATTCTGCTTAACGGAGAACTGGTAGACGCGCTGTCGGTGATCGTGCATCGCGATTTTGCCTATGCCCGCGGCAATGCGATCACCGTTAAGCTGAAATCGCTGATCCCGAAGCAGCAGTTTGAAATTCCGGTGCAGGCGGCCGTCAACGGCAAGGTGATCGCCCGGACCAACATCAAGGCGCTGCGCAAAAACGTTCTGGCCAAATGTTATGGCGGAGACATCACCCGCAAAAAGAAACTGCTGGAAAAGCAGAAAGAAGGCAAGAAGCGGATGAAGGCGGTAGGTTCGGTTGAAATCCCACAGGAAGCGTTCCTGGCCATTTTATCGATGGACGAGGAGTGATCATGAAGATTACCGAGGAAATTCAGACGATGCGCGTGCGCTGCGGGTGGGACAAGACGGACACCCCGGCCATGCTGGCCAAATCGGTTTTTGTCGAAGCCGGAGAGCTGCTGGAATGCTTTCAGGATGAATCGCAGCCTGTTGACTGGTCTGCGGTTCGCAGCGAAGCGGCGGATGTGCTGATGTATGCGATGGCGCTGTGCATGGATCAGGGATGGGATGTTGAGGATGTCATTCGAGACAAGTTTGCCGATGTGTTCGCCCGCTACCTGTGAGAACACCGCTCTGTATGTTCACATTCCGTTTTGCCGCAGCATCTGTGCCTATTGTGATTTTGCCCGGGCAGGCTATCATCCCGTGCTTGCTGAGCGGTATCTGGATCAGCTGCAGCGGGAGCTGAATGACAGGGTACCGGCGGATGCGCCGATTCGAACGGTGTATATCGGCGGCGGGACTCCGACCGCATTGAATGCCGGACAGCTGCGGCGATTGCTGAAGATGCTTGAGCGCTGGACGGATAAAGCCCGGGAAGTCACGATCGAAACCAATCCCGAGGCGGTCAGCGAAGAGCTGATCACCTGTCTGAAACAGGGGCATGTCAACCGGGTCTCGCTTGGCGTGCAGAGCGCCGATGACGGAATGCTGAAACGTTTGGGACGCCGGCATACCTGGGATCAGACGGTGAGGGCGGTGGATCTTCTGCAGCGGCAGGGTCTGACCAATCTTTCCTGTGATCTGATGTACAGTCTTCCCGGACAAAGCCGGATGATGTGGCAAAAAACATTGCGCCAGGCTGTTTCGCTGCAGGTACCTCATCTGTCGCTGTATTCGCTGACGATTGAAGAACACAGCGCGTTTGGCCGCAGCGGCCAGCAGCCGCTCGATGATCAGACAGAAAGCGAGATGTACTTTGAAGCGGTTGATTTTTTACGCGCTCAGGGATATCAGCATTATGAAATATCCAATTTTGCCCGCCCGGGCAGACAGTCTCAGCACAACCTGCAATACTGGAAATATCATGACTTTTACGGCGTCGGTCTGGGAGCCAGCGGAAAGCTGGGAAATTTCCGGTATGACAACACCCGGAACTTTCAGCAGTACCTGGCCGGACAATGGGTCGCAGAAAGAATCGATCTGTCGGAAACGGACAGGCAGTTTGAGATGCTGATGATGAATCTCAGACTGGCGGAAGGACTGGATCTGCGCCGCTATGACCAGTGTTTTTCCATTCCGTTTGAACAGCGTTACGCTGCGGCGCTGCAGCGTTGTCTGAACAGCGGATGGCTGACTCTGCATGATTCAATACTGCAGCCGACCGAACAGGGGATGGCGCTGTTGAACAGTGTTCTGGAAGAATTCATGGACTGAGCTTGCAGCGAGCTGTCCGATTCAGAGGACTCTTTTTGAAACGGCTGGAAGGATGAGAACCGGTTTTGCAAAGGGAAAACAAAAGCTCGGATCGAAGCGCACGATCCGGGCTTTTTCCAATATCAGTGACAGGATGGCTGGGTTATGTCGAGACTGGCATGTATGATTCGAAAAAGAAATCGATCCTGATAGAAGGAGGTTGCTGACGGCAGAGAAAGACATTCCTTTTGTTCAACAAGAACTCCCTGTTTTCATCATGGAAAAACAGGGAGTTGGAATTTTATTGCTGCGGCGGATCGATCAGCGGGGTGTCTTCCAGCCGGACTGTGCCGGTTTTTCCTTCCGTTTCAAACAGAATCAGCGTGTTTTTGCCTTTTTTCAGCAGCGGAGAAGGAATGTACAGATAATGGGTTGGACCGACTTCCCAGAAACGGCCAAGATTTTCTCCGTTGAGAAAAGCGGCGCCTTTTCCCCATCCATCCAGATTCAAAAAGGTATCGGCAGACTCTTCGATCACAAACTCATAGCGGTAGAAAGCAGGAACCTGAGGCTGATATTCGCCGGAAAAATCGACCTGATCCACGTTGTCCAGCTCCAGGCAATACTGCTGCCAGCCGGTATGAAAATGCAGATCCAGCATGAAGCCGCCTTTGATGCCTTTGCGCTGATGAGGAGAAACAAGCCGGGCGCCATAATTGACGCGGCCTACATTTTCTACCAGGATGTCAATGATGTTATCCTGCGGATCATCCAGATTCAGCGGAATGTTACTGCCCATCGTTTCCTTGTATTGCGTCGCTGTCAGTTTCCGGTTGATGAAAACCTGCGCCCGGTCATCACAATCCACCAGCTTGGCTTTGGCCAGCTGACGGGCTTTTCCGACATGAGCCCGGTACAGGATGTAACCATAGCTCTGACCCAGCTTTTCCATCGGCTGAGGGATATCGGTTTCTATCGGCGAGGCCAGTCTGTCCAGTGTGGAAAACAGAGAGACCTGACCGTTGCAGGTCAGCTCACCAAAGCCGGCAAACTGAATCGGCGTGCTCAGCGGCATCGTGCAGACCGGTACGTATTTGGCGATCACTTCGCGGAAGGCCGGATACTTGTCCGTTTCCTCTCCCCATTCGTTCAGCGGGGCGGCATAATCATAAGAGGTGATCTGCGGATCAATTCCGTTGTGATCGCTGCAGCCGTTATAAAAGCCCGGATTGGTTCCGCCATGGAACATGTAGATGTTGACGCTGCCCTGGCGCAGCATGGCGTCCAGCTCTGAGGCCGCTTCCGCGGCATCCCGGGTTTTCAGCGGAGAACCCCAGTTGTTGAACCAGCCGATCCAGAATTCCATGCACATCAGCGGTCCGCACAGCTGATAATCCTGCATGAACTGGCGCAGTTCCCCGATCTGCTCGTCCGTGCGGGAGCCGAAATTGGCCGTCGGCAAGACCGGCAGATGCGGCAGCGTTCCGGCTTCCAGCACCTCCCGCCATCCGCCATCCGAGGTAAACAGCGGAACATCGCAGCCATGCTTCAGCATCAGCTCACGAATGGCTTGCAGATAGTGTTTGTCGTTGCCGAAAGAGCCGTATTCATTTTCAACCTGACACATCAGTACCGGTCCGCCATGAGTGAAAAACAGCGGCCGGATGACAGGGAACAGATGACAGTAGTAGTGATCCACCGCTTCCAGAAATGCCGGGCAGGTGGAACGGACCCGCATCGAGTCGTCGGCCAGCAACCAGCCCGGCAGCCCGCCGAATTCCCATTCCGCGCAGATATACGGCGTCGGTCTGAGAATCACCCACAGCCCCAGCTGCTGCGCCAGGCGGACAAATCGAGCTACATCCTTGCGGCCGCTGAAATCGAAATGTCCTTTTTTCGGTTCATGGTAATTCCATGGAATATACGTTTCCACGCAGTTGCAACCCATATTCTTCAGCTTTTCCAGCCGGTCCTGCCAGTATTCAGGAACGACACGGAAATAGTGAAGAGCTCCGGAAACAAGTTTTACCGGTTTTCCATTGATGATGAAATCTTCATGAATGGCGAATGTAGTCATACTTTTTCCTCTTCTTTCTTCTGACTTTATTGTAAAAAAGAAATGAGATTTCCGCAATAAAAGAATATAGGCAATCAAGTACCCAAAAGAGGGGATGATCAAAACAAAGCTTTAAACGGAATAGACACAAGTCCCAGGAGGCACAGAATGAAAGTTGTATTCTTGGATCGCGATGGAACGATCATCAAAGATTATCCGGAGTTTCAATGGCCTGATGTACACGGGCCAAAATGTCTGGCTGGCAGCCGGAACGGCATGAAGCAGTTGTGTGCATTGGAATGAGAAATCATTGTTGTGATCCATCAACATCTGATTCATGGCGGAATCCTCATCGAAGAACTGTTTCATGCGTTTCATCAGCGAATGTGCTGCAGCTTGAAACAGGGAGGAATTGATGTGCTGGATCTATTTTTCTGTCCTCACAGCGAAAAAGAACAATGTGATTGCCGCAAACCCAAAACCGGATTGATCGAAGCGGCACTGAAAAAATATCCGCAGATCGATCTTTCGCAAGGCTGTGTTGCCGGGGACAACCTTTGTGATGGATAGCTGGCCATCAATACGAATTTTCCTGCGGTTTTGATTGGAAATCGATCGCTGATGCGGCCGGAGAAAACCGTCGCTCGATGCGAATCGGTTGAAGATCTGGTCAGATTGCTCAATTAAAAAGGCTGAGTATCCTCAGCCAGAAATCTGAAGGACAGAAATAACGGAAATTATTTCTGATAAGATCGAATGATCGCCTGCGTACCGAGATCACCCATGCCCTGATCCTGCATCGTTTCATACAGTGTCAGCACAGTATCCAGCACCGGCAGCTGCAGACCCTGGTTTTGGGCGCTTTGCCAGGCCAGCCGCATATCCTTGATGAAATGCTTGATGAAAAAGCCCGGGGCATCATCACCGTCGATCATTTTAGGCCCGTTGTTGCTCATCTGCCAGCTGCCGGCTGCTCCCTGACTGATTGCGCCCAGTAACGCTTTGGGATCCAGTCCGTTGACCTGGGCATAGGCGATGGCTTCGGCGACGGCCGCAACAGTACCGGCAATAGCGATCTGATTGGCCATTTTTGTATGCTGACCGCAGCCGGCTTTTCCCATGTACTGCACATGGGTGCCCATTTTTCTGAAATATGGCAGGCAGGCCTGGTAGTCTTCCTCATCGCCGCCGACCATGATGGACAGCGTTCCGGCTGCCGCGCCGCTGTCGCCGCCGGAAACCGGCGCGTCCAGAACGCGAATGCCGTGCTGCCGGCCTTCCTCATGCAGACGCTGAGCCAGTTCTGCAGAAGAAGTCGTCATATCTATGGCAATGGCACCCGGTTTAGCTGCCATAAAAATGGTACGGTACACTTCTTCCACGTCCTGTGGGAAGCCGACGATGGTAAAGATGAAATCAGCGTCGCGAACCGCTTCTTCTACGCTGGAAGCGACCGTTGCGCCCTGCTGGGCCAGCGGCATCGCTTTGGCCAGGGTCCGGTTGTAGACTGTAATCTGATCTTCATCACAGAACAGATGAAGCACCATGTTTTTTCCCATGACGCCTGTTCCTATCCAGGCAAGTTTGCTCATATTGATCACCTCCCTTTCATTATACCGGTTTTCACGTGGGAAAAAAGAAAAATGTTATTGGAACGAACATTCTTTTTCAGAGAATTGACTCTTGTCAAAAAGACTGGATTGTGGTAGACTATGAACGCTGTTGTACTGGGATACGCGATGACTCCGTCGGCATTCTCGGTTCATCAGGACTTGGATAAAACAGGAGGATAAACACATGTTAAGCAAGGAAGAAAAAAACGCGATCATCAAGGAATACGCCCGCTTTGAAGGAGATACAGGATCTCCTGAGGTTCAGATTGCGGTGTTGACAGCGCAGATCAACCGTCTGACAGAACACCTGAAGGAACACAAAAAAGATTATCATTCCACCCGTGGTCTGATGATGATGGTTGGCCGCAGAAGAAAACTGCAGGTTTACCTGAGAGAGAAGGATATCAACCGTTATCGCACTCTGGTTCAGCGTCTGGGTCTGAGAAAATAAAACAAAACAGCTCTTGCCTTTGGGGTGAGAGCTGTTTTTCAGTTATCGGAAAGAGCTGGATGAAACAACATGGCTCTTTCAGCAGCTTCTTTTCTGACAGGACAGGAGGAAGAAGTGGAGTCGTGCGCTGATCTGCGTATTGTGTACGATGTTTGTTAGTGGAGTTCTTTTGGGGCATGTTGCTGTTCCATAAAGTGCAGAAAGCGTTCAGCGGTCTGGGCCAGCGGCCGGTTCTTCGGCCAGATCAGGCAGGTTTCGGTATTCAGTTCAGGACAGGCGATCGGTTTGCGGATCAGATCAGGGAACATGGCAGCCAGTGAATACGGAACGATGGCGATGCCCAATGCGGCTCTGGCCCATTGCAGGCAGGTTCGGGCATCGTCATTCAGACAAAGAAGAGAAGGGGAAAACCCTTCTTTTTCACATTGACGGCGTAACAGCGGCTCAAAACGCCGGTAGACGACCAGCGGCAGATCTTTCAGCAGCGAAACGGAAATGGATTCAACGTTTAAAGCGGCCGGCACCGTCTTCATCACGACGGCCAGCGTGTCGCGGTCTAACCGCAGGTATTCAACGTCCGTATCTGGAAAGGGGGTCCGTACGATAGCGATATCCACCTGTCCGGCCGCCAGTTGTTCCAGCTGTTCAAACGTATTTCCTTCGCTGATTTCATAACGGATTTCCGGATACAGACGGCTGAATCGGATCAGGTGCGGGTCTAACAGCGAGGCGGCAGAAGAAGAAATCGCTCCTAGTCGCAACACGCCATGGGTTCCCTGTGACAGGTCCGTGATTTCCCGCCGTACGCTTTCCGCCATGGCCAAAAGACTTTCCGCCCGTTCGCTGAGCCGTTTTCCTGTTTCGGTCAGTCGGATGTGCCGTGCGCCGCGTTCAAATAGCACAGTCTGCAGCTCCTGTTCCAGCTGCTTCATCGCCACGCTCAGCGAAGGCTGCGACAGGTTCAGCTTCCGGGCGGCCTTGAGAATGCTGCCCTGTTGAACGACAGCGACAAAATATTCGAGATGACGAAGATCCATGATGCTCCTCCTATAGTTTTGTTCTAATACTTATATAGTAAACTGATATTTTTTCTATATCAAGAAGACTGATATAATGACCACGAAAAAAGGGGGAACAACCATGCTTCGTCTGGCCTGGGTTCTGAAAGAGTTCAGAAAGGAGGTTGTGCTGGGGCCGCTGTTCAAACTGATCGAAGCGATCTTTGAACTGCTGGTACCGCTGGTCATGGCTCACATCATCGATGTGGGGGTCGCTCAGCGTGACCTGAACACGATTTTCTCTTACGGTGCGCTGATTCTTCTGTTTGCGATGGGCGGGATTGCCAGCTCATGTGTCTGTCAGGTTTTCGCCGCCCGCTGTTGTCAATCTGTGGGAACCGTATTACGGCGGGAAGTGTACCGTAAAATCAATACGTTTTCGATACGGGAAATGCATCATTTTACTTCTGCGTCGCTGATCAACAGGCTGACCAGTGATGTCAATCAGGTTCAGCAGGCGGTAGCCATGCTGATCCGTCTGGCAGTTCGGGCGCCGTTTCTGGTTATCGGTTCACTGGTGATGGCCATGATGATTGACCGGCAGCTTGCGCTGATCTTTCTGGGGGTGATGGCGGTGATCACGATCACGTTGCTGGGACTGATGAAGCTGTCCGGCAGCCGTTTTCGCGCAGTGCAGCAGAAACTGGATCAGATTTCTCATATCACGGCAGAAACCCTGGAGGGACAGCGGGTGATCCGGGCTTTTTCCTGTCAGCAAAAGGAACAGCAGCGTTTTGACAACGCTGCGGATGAAAGCAGCCGGGCTATGGAAAGGGTAGGACGGATCAGCGGACTGTTCCATCCGGCGACGCAGATCATCACCAATTTCGCGATTGTCGTCATTCTGTATTGCGGGGCGGTAGAGGTCCGGATCGGCCAGCTCAGTCAGGGCAGTCTGATCGCGCTGGTCAACTACATGACGCAGATGTATCTGGCGCTGGTGGTAGTTGCCAACCTGTTTACTCTCTTTACCCGCGCTTCTGCCTCTGCCCGCCGGATCGACGAGGTACTGCAGCAACCGCTGACGATGAAGGAAAAGCGGCCGACAGAAGCGGTAAAGGAAGAACCGCTGCTGGTGGTAAAACAGGTCAGCGTCAGCTATAACCGGAAAGAAAACGCGCTTTCTCAGATCAGTCTGTCGCTGGGGGCGGGACAGACGCTGGGGGTGATCGGCGCAACCGGCAGCGGCAAAAGTACGCTGGCTCTGTTGCTGATGCGGATGATGGATCCCGACGCGGGGCAGATCCGGTTTGCCGGACGGCCGCTGGACAGCTTTTCGCTGAACGAAATTCGCGATCAGATCCGTCTTGTGCCCCAGCAAGCAGTGCTGTTCAGCGGGACGATCCGGGAAAATCTGATGTGGGGCAATCCTCAGGCACAACAGGATCAGCTGATTCGGGCGCTGCAGATCGCTCAGGCCTATGATTTTGTCATGGCGCTGGATAAGGGACTGGACAGTGAGGTCAGTCAGGGCGGAAAGAATTTTTCCGGCGGTCAGCGGCAGCGGTTATGCATTGCCCGGGCTTTGACCGGACATCCACAGATACTGATTCTGGATGACAGCACCAGCGCGCTGGATTATCGGACCGAGGCGCTGTTGCGCGATGCGCTCAGACAACAGACCTGCGCTCGGGCGACGATTATGATCTCGCAGCGCGCCAGTTCGCTGAGGGGAGCAGATCAGATTCTGGTGCTGGATCATGGCCGCCAGGTCGGATTGGGAACTCATCATCAGCTGCTGGAGCAGTGTCCGGTATACCGCCAGATCGTTCAGTCACAGACAGGGGAGGGATCACGATGAAAAAAAGCGAAGCGCTGCACCGTCTTCTGGCGCTGAGCGGACCTTACCGTTTTCTGCTGATCGGTGCGCTGGTATTATCGGCGCTGCAGGTGATGATGACGCTGTGGGCGCCGGTGGTGATCGGTCAGACGCTGGATGTGATTGCGGTGAAAGGACAGGGGAATTTTGCCGTCGTGATGCGTCATCTTGTTATGCTGGCGATGATTGTTGCGTGCGGAGCGCTGTTTCAGTATGCGTCCGCGTTGTGTCTGAATGCCGGCTGTGCCCGTACTGTGAGAGACTTGCGCAAGCTGTGCTTCAGTCGGTTTCATCGTCTGCCGCTCAACACGCTGGATCAGGGTCAGCAGGGCGATTTCATGAACACGTTGGTTAACGATATCGATGTGATTTCTGATGGCCTGCTGCAGGGGGCAACCCAGCTGTTTGGCGGGGTGATCACCATTTTCGGTACGTTGGGACTGATGGTATCCATTCATCCGCTGATCGCGCTGGTCGTTGTTTTGATGACGCCGTTGTCGATGGTGGTCGCTTCACTGATTGCCTCTCGCACTTCTGCGCTGTTCAAACGCCAGGCTGCCCTGCGGGGAAGACTGAGCGGGTTTGCGCAGGAAATGATCTCTCACCAGCAGATCGTCGCCGCCTATAATCATCAGTCTTTGGCGCAGCAGCAATTTGATCAGCTGAATGAAGAACTCAGGCAGGTAGGAGTGCGGGTACAGCTGTTTTCCTCGCTGACCAATCCCTGTACCCGCTTTGTCAACAACCTCGTTTACGGAGCAGTCGGCATCCTGGGGGCAGGAATAGCCCTCCAGGGCGGGATCAGCGTCGGTCAGCTGTCTTCGTTTCTCAGCTATGCCAGCCAGTATACCCGCCCGTTCAATGAAATCAGCGGCGTAGCTACCGAACTGCAGGCGGCCTTTTCTTCATTGCAGCGGGTGTGCCGGCTGCTGGATCTTCCGCTGGAAGAAACGGGAAAAGATCCGCTGCCGTTACATGGGTGTACCGGCACGCTGTCGTTGCAGCATGTCGGATTCCGCTATCGTCCGGATACGCCGCTGATCGACGATTTCTGCCTGGAAGTCAGAGCAGGACAGAAAATCGCTATTGTCGGGCCGACCGGCTGCGGTAAAACGACGCTGATCAATCTGCTGATGCGGTTTTATGAGATTCAGCAGGGGCAGATCCTTCTGGATGGGGTGGATACCCGCCGGTTGTCGCGTCATGATTTGCGCCGCTGTTTTGGTATGGTGCTGCAGGATTCCTGGATCTTTCGCGGAACGGTTCACGATAACATTGCTTATGGCCGTCCGGATGCCACAAGGCAGCAGGTAAAACAAGCTGCCTGTGACGCTCATCTGGATTTCTTTATCCGTCAGCTGGCCGATGGATATGATACGGTACTCGATGAGAACGTCAGTTTGTCCCAGGGACAGCGTCAGCTGCTGTGCATTGCGCGGGTGATGCTGTGTGATCCGAAGATTCTGATTCTCGATGAGGCGACCAGTTCGATCGATACCCGTACCGAACTGCTGGTGCAGTCAGCCTTTGACCGGATGATGGCGCATCGGACAAGCTTGATCGTCGCGCATCGGTTGTCGACCATTGAACAGGCAGACGTGATTCTGGTGATGAATCAGGGGAAGGTGGTGGAGCGCGGCACGCACCATGAGCTGTTGCGGCAGCATGGGTTTTACTGGCAGCTGTACCACAGCCAGTTCAGCACGGCGCTTTAGTTTTCTGACCGTTTTTTTCCGTTTGGAAAAGACGGTTTTTTCTTCTTTGACAATCGGGCGATTTTGTTGTGGTGCGACGGGTTGACAAAGAAAATGAACACCCGTATATTATACATGAATAATGAACGGAGGTTTACTATGGCGCAGGTACTGAAAGAAGCTCAGCGCAGCAGAATTCTGAGTGCGGCCAGGCAGGAGCTGCTGCAGTACGGATACCGCGATGCTTCCATGCGCCGCATTGCCCAGCAGGCGCAGATGACCGTCGGTAATCTGTATCGTTATTTCAAAAACAAGGATGAGCTGATCCGGGTGATTACCGAACCGGCTTTGCAGCGGCTGGATGCGCTGGTACGCGAGCTGACGGATGACCGGGTGACGCTGCGGCAGGTTAACGCGCAGGTAGGAATGACCTGTCAGGATCTGCAGGACAGGATGGCTGTTTTGGCCGGACAGATCGTCGATCTTTATTTTGAGATGCCGCAGGAAATGCGGATTCTGATGCTTCACAGCAGTATCAGCGATCAGATTGCGCTCTGGTTTTCTCATCTGCTGGAAGTGCTGTGGCGGGAATGGGAGAACCTCTTGCTGCCGCAGGGACAGATGCAGACGCTGTGCCGCATGCTTTCCGCGGCGTTGTGCCAGGGTATGCGGGAAATGTTTACATGGGATTCGCTGCCGCTGGACCGCGGGCAGCTGACCGCGGTCTTGCAAGCCTATTTCGATTTGTTTGTGACCATGCTTGGCCGTTTTGAGAAAGGAGCAGAGAGATGAGCGAGTTCATTGAATTTCAGGATGTTAAAAAAATATACAAGATGGGCGAAGTGGAAATCCCGGCGCTGGCAGGGGTCAGTTTTACGATCCAACGCGGGGAATTCGTTGTAATCGCCGGCGCTTCCGGAGCCGGCAAGAGTACGATTCTGAACATTCTGGGCGGCATGGATACGTGCACCAGCGGCAACATTTTTGTCGATGGCGCGGAAGTCAGCCGGATGAACGCCCGTGAGCTTTGCGATTACCGGCGGCTGGATATCGGTTTTGTCTTCCAGTTCTACAATCTGGTACAGAATCTGACCGCCAAGGAAAACGTGGAGCTGGCGACGCAGATCTGCAAGAATCCGCTGGATATTGACGCGACGATTGAAGCGGTGGGGTTGCGGGAAAGGAAAAACAATTTTCCTGCTCAGCTTTCCGGCGGTGAACAACAGCGGGTAGCGATTGCGCGGGCGCTGGCCAAAAATCCGAAACTGCTGCTGTGCGACGAGCCGACCGGCGCGCTGGATTATAAGACCGGTAAGGCCATTCTCAAGCTGTTACAGGATACGTGCCGACAGAACCAGATGACCGTCGTTGTCATCACGCACAATCTGGCGCTGGCGCCGATGGGCGACAAGGTGATTCGTGTCAAAAGCGGTCTGATCGATTCGATTACAGTTAACGAGCATCCTCAGCCGGTAGAAAGCATCGAGTGGTAAAATGAAGAACACGATACTGAAAGATACATTCCGGGAGATTCGTAAAAGCCGGGGACGTTTTTTCTCCATTTTTGCTATCGTTGCCATCGGCGTGGCCTTTTTTGCCGGACTGATGGCTTCCGCACCGACGATGCAATATACGGCCGACCGCTATTTTGACGATTACAATCTGATGGACTACCGCGTTCTTTCCAACTTCGGCATGACAGAGGAGGATGTCAGCGCGCTGCGTCAGCTGGAAGGAATTGAAGGGGTCATGCCGGCCTACAGCGCGGATGTGCTGGTCAGCATCGGCGACAGCGAAACTGTATTGCGGGTTCATTCGTTGAATCTGGATCATCTGGACAGCACGGATCCGGACTATATCAATCAGCTGAAGGTGGTCGAGGGCCGACTGCCGGAAAAAAGCGGAGAATGCGTGATCGAATCAGGCAAAATCATGGAAAACAGTCTGGAGATTGGCGATACGATTACGCTGCGTTCCGGCGATGGAGAGGATATCGCCGATTCTTTCCGCACTACAACGTATACGATCGTCGGAAAGGTCAACACGCCGTATTATCTTTCCTATGAAAAGGGAACCAGTACGATCGGCGATGGCAGCGTGGGATTGTATGCCTTTGTGCCGATGACCGATTTCAGCATGGAGGTGTATACGGAAGTGTATCTCACTGCTTCCGGCGCGGTGGATTTTAACAGTTATCAGCAGGATTATTTCGATTATATCGAACCGCTGACCAGCAATCTGCAGACGCTGGGCATTGAGCGTTCGGATATTCGCCGCGAGGATATTCTGAGCGAGGCTCAGCAGCAGTATGACGAAGGCTACGCTCAGTATCAGCAATCGCTGGAGGAATTCAATACGCAGATTGCGGATGCGCAGCAGAAACTGGAAGAGGGCCGCCTGGAAATTCTCAGCGGCGAGCTTACGTTACAGAACAACAAGGACCTGGCTGAGCTGCAGTTTGACAACGCGCAGCAGCAGATCGATACGAGCAAGGAACAGGTAGCGCAGCTGCAGCAGCAGGCGGATCAGGCTGAACAGGCTTATCTGGAAGGCAATGCCGAGGCTATCCGGCAGCGCGAGGAAACCCAGCAGCTGCTGGATGAGGCGCTGATCGTTCAAAGCGAGAAAAATGCCGCTTTGCAGCAGGCACAGAGCGATTATGACGCCCTGGCGGCGGTGAATCAGCAGATTCTGGATCTGCAGCAGAGCAATGAGGAACTGCAGCAGGCCAATCAGACGCTGCAGCAGCAGCTGGCTGAGCTGAATCCGGATTCGGAGGAATATCGTAAGATCAGTGAGCAGATTCAGGCCAATGAACAGCAGATCAGCGCTAACAACACGACGCTGGAACAGCTTCGCAATCAATATCCGACGCTGGAAACGGATCTGGCTGCTGCCTTTGCCGCTTTGCAGCAGGCGCAAAGCGAAGCGACGGCGGCAGACAGTGACGTGCAGCGCTATCAGGCGACGATCACTCTGATCGATCAGGGCCTGGCTTCCGCGCGGCAGATGCTGGATGCCCTGCAGGCTCAGATTGAATCCGCGCAAACGCAGATCAGCGAAGGGGAAGCGGAACTGGCCGCCGGCAAACAACAGGCGCAGCAGCAGTTTGCCAAGGCGGAGGCGCAGCTGGCGCAGGCCCGCATTGATTATCAGCAGGGACAGCAGGAGCTGCAGACTCAGCAGGCAGAAGGGGAAGCTCAGTTGGAAGATGCCCGTGAGGAACTGGTGCGGGCGCAGAACGAAATCGATCAGATCGAGGAAGCCCAGTGGTATGTGCTGGATCGTGAATCGCATTACAGCTACATGGATTACAAGGGCGCGGCGGACCGGATGGAAGCGATCTCCGCCGTCTTTCCGGTATTCTTCTTTCTGGTCGCGGCTTTGGTCTGCCTGACGACGATGACGCGCATGGTCGATGAACAACGTTCGCAGATCGGCACGATGAAGGCGCTGGGCTACTCCACTGCGGCGATAGCCTTCAAATATGTTTTCTATGCCGCGGTGGCCAGTTTTTTCGGCAGCCTGCTCGGTCTGGCTTTCGGCATGTTTGCTTTCCCGGCCATTATCTACACCGCCTGGAATATGATGTACATTCTGCCGCCGGTGCAGTTCACGTTGCAGCTGCCGCTGATGATTGTTTCTACGCTGATTTCGGTACTGGTGACCACACTGGCGGCGTTCAGCGCCTGCTATCGTGATCTGACTGAGACGCCGGCGCTGCTGATGAGACCCAAGGCGCCGAAGCTGGGCAAGAAAATTCTGCTGGAACGGATTCACTGGCTGTGGTCGCGGCTTTCCTTCACTTCCAAGGTGACGGCGCGGAACATTTTCCGCTATAAAAAACGGTTTTTCATGACGGTCATCGGCATTTCCGGATGCACGGCGCTGCTGATCGCGGGATTTGGCATCAAGGATTCAATCAGTACGATCGTTGACGCACAGTTTGGCAGCATTTTCCGGTATGACGGAACCGTTTCTCTGCAGGCGGATGTCAGCGAGGAGCGCAAAAGCGAAATTGTCCAGCAACTAAAGGACAGCGATGAAATTGATGATGTACTGGCGGTGTATTCAACCAATGCGCAGGTTATCGAAGGCGATCAGCAGAAAGAGGTTACGCTGATGGTGACCGAGGATACTGATCGTTTCACTGAATTCATTCATCTGCACACCCGCACCTCGCAAACCCCGCTGAATCTGACTTCTTCCGGTGCGATCATTACCGAACGGATGGCGAATGATCTCGGCTTGAAAACCGGCGATGAAATCGAACTGGAAAACGAAGACGGCATTCGCCGCAGCGTGGAAATCACCGGAATCGCGGAAAACTATATCAACAACTACGTCTACATGACCAGCGCCGGCTACCGCAGCACGTTTGATCTGCGGGCGCAGACCAACACGCTGCTGGTCAGGGTCAGCGAAGCCTACAGCCACGATGACGCGGCGGCAGCCCGGGTGATTTCCGCAGTGGACGAAGTGAATACCGTCTCGTTCTATACTTCGATCCGGGATAACTTCGAGGGGATGATCGAAAGTCTGAACTACATTGTTGTCGTGCTGATCCTGTCTGCCGGAGCGCTGGCCTTTGTCGTTCTGTACAATCTGACCAACGTCAATATCAGTGAACGACTGCGGGAAATCGCGACGCTGAAAGTCCTGGGCTTTCACGACAAGGAAGTCAACGCCTATGTGTACAAGGAGAATATCATTCTGACGCTGGTCGGCGCAGCGGCAGGGATCTTTCTGGGCAAGGCGCTGCATCTGACGATCATGGTGGTGGTGGAACTGGACAACATCATGTTTGGCCGCAACATCAATCTGATCAGTTATGTGATTTCCGTAGTGATCACCGTGCTGTTTGCGATCATTGTGAATCAGGCGATGAAGCCGAAGCTGAAAGCGATTCCGATGGTGGAATCGCTGAAATCGGTAGAGTGATGGCGGCCTGGGTTTACATGCTGCGCTGTGGGGATGGCAGCGTATATACCGGCTGGACTTACGACCTTGCGCGTCGTCTTCGGATGCACCGCAGCGGCCGGGGCGCCCGGTATACCCGCTCTCATCTTCCGGTGAGCCTGGTTTATTGTCAGCGCTGTGAAAACCGCAGCGCGGCAATGCGCAAAGAAGCGGCGCTGAAAAAGCTGACGCACAGCCAGAAGGAGGCGCTGATCCGTGCAGCGCAGGAAAATAAAGAAATGCGGGCATATGCGTTGCACTTTGAACGGGGCTTCGATACAATGAAGACAGAAATCAGGGAGGTAATGATGATGAAAATTTTACGATGCAATCACTGCGGCAATATGACTTACGTTCTGCACGATTCCAATGTGCCGATGATCTGCTGCGCAGAGCAGATGAGCGAGCTGACCGCCAACACTACCGATGGCGCGACGGAAAAGCATCTGCCGGTGGTGACAAGAAACAACGGCAAGCTGGAAGTGGTTGTCGGCAGCGTGGAGCATCCGATGACGGAAGCGCATTATATTGAATGGATTCTGCTGGAAACCGACAAGGGCGTTCAGATCCGGCATCTGACACCGGCAGATGAGCCAAAGGCGGTTTTTGAAGTTGCCGAAGGAACCCCGGTGGCGGTTTACGAATACTGCAATCTGCACGGATTGTGGAAGACGGAGCTGTAAATCGATTGTTAAAAAAACAGGGCGTGAGATCCGATACGATCTCATGCCCTGTTTTCAGGTGAGCAGTCCGGCTGACCGTCTGAATTGACTGTACTCAGTGTTCGGATGAATCCGGCTGCTTTTTCATCCGGAGCGTGAAGATCAGGAAAACGGCCGCAAAGATCAGGCACAGCATTCCCCAGATCATCAGATCCTTGTATATGCCATCAGCACTGACTCCCAGCAGTCCGGCCAGGGCGTAAAGAAGCGTACAGCACAACGATCCTCCCCGGCTGTTGCGGGCAGCAATGGCGACAATGCCGGCAATCAGCATGAACAGAGCGACCAGAAAGCCGGAAGCGCCGCTGGTGCCTCCTTCATTCATCATGGCATCGCCGATTCCGGCAGCGCAGGACTGAAACATGACCAGCAGCGTCAGAACGATGCTGAGAATGCCGATCACAAGTTTGGTTGTTTTCAATTTCGTTTCCTCCCTTAATTCCGCGGTAACTCCCCGTTGATCGAAGCGGGGGTGTTGCAGATCTGCAATCAGCATTATATAAAAACAGCAATCGGATTTTTCCCGCAGATTACGGGAAATTTCAATCCCGGCAGCGGTTCAGCGGCGCTTCCTGATTTTCCATCAGGATCCGGTTGACCTGTTCAATGGAGTAAATCTTACGGTTGAAGGCGATGATGAAAATCGCGTCGCGTCTGATTTTGGGATACAGCGATGGCCAATCTGACAAGCCGGAAGGAACATGGCGCAGCTGGCTGCTTCCCGGCTTTCGCACTTCGAATCCTTTCCGCTGGACGTTGGCAATGCTGTGGTATGTACTGATTCTTCTTTTCAGCACCCGCGCTGTCGTCAGCGGGGTTTCGGCAGGTCAGCTGACGGCGTACCGGATCTTCTATTTCGTCCTTTTGATCACGCAGACGTTGTGGTTTGGAAATTACCGAAATGGCTGGCGGTATTTTCCGCTGAGCAGAGATCCGCGCCGTCCTGTCCGACTGCTGGGGGTGGCGTGCTGGTCCGTCGTTTTCTTTTTTCTGTTGCTGCTGTGTCTGATTCTGTTTCTGTAACGGTGGGAGTCAGACGCTTTTTTCGCTGATCGCCGCCGATCCGTTCGAAGGGGAAAATCGCGGAAAATGATGGTTTTTGCATGAAACAATTCTATGATTTACAAATAAATTGTGTTACTATTGTAAAGGTTACATACAATAATGAGGTGAATACATGGCTAAACAGGTCTTTCATTTGAATTTCTGCGGCCGGGATCTGACAATCGAAACCGGTGAAATTGCAAAACAGGCCGGCGGGGCGGTGTTGGTTCGCTATGGGGATACCGTGGTTCTGTCGACAGCGACGGCCAATCATACTCCAAAAGATACTGACTTCTTTCCGCTGACCGTTTCCTTTGAGGAAAAGCTGTACTCTGTCGGCAAGATTCCGGGCGGTTTTCTGCGCCGTGAGGGGCGGCCGAGCGAACACGCAACGCTGACGGCGCGCATGATCGACCGTCCGATCCGTCCGCTGTTTGCGGAGGGCTTCCGCAACGAAGTACAGGTGGTCAACACGGTGCTTTCGGTGGATCAGGACTGCTCGGCGGAAATGGCGGCGATGTTTGGCGCTTCGTGCGCGCTGTGCATTTCCGATATTCCGTTTAACGGCCCGATTGCCGGGGTGATTGTCGGCCGTGTCAACGGCGAGTGGGTGATCAATCCGACCTCGGAGCAGTCGGAACAGTCTGATGTGCATCTGACCGTTGCCGGCACCAGAGACGCCATCAACATGGTGGAGGCTGGCGCCAAAGAGGTCAGCGAGGAAGAAATGATCGACGCGCTGATGTTCGGTCATGAGCATATCCAGCAGCTGTGCGCGTTCCAGGATCAGATCGTTGCCCAGTGCGGCAAGCCGAAGATGGAAGTCAAGCTGGATCTGATTCCGGAAGCGATCCGGACAGAAATCGATGCTCTGGCCAAAGAGAGACTGATTGAGGCCGTATCGATCAAACAGAAACTGGAACGGTATGGCAAAATCGATGACATTACCGATGAAATGGCGGCGTTGTTTGAAAGCCGTGAATATACTTCGGAAAAAATCAAGGAAAAGACGGTCAAGCAGGTACGGGCTTACTGTACTGAAATTGTCGCCAATGAAGTTCGCAGACTGATTTCCGAAGAGAAGATTCGTCCTGACGGCCGGCAGGTGGATGAACTGCGTCCGCTGAATTCCCAGGTGGATCTGTTGCCGCGTGTGCATGGTTCGGCGATGTTTACCCGCGGGGAAACGCAGGTGCTGTCCGCCTGTACGCTGGGGGCGCTGGGCGATAATCAGATCATCGACGATCTGACGGAAATCGAAACCAAGCGGTTCATGCATCACTACAATTTCCCTCCGTATTCGGTTGGAGAAACGGGCCGTATGGGCTCGCCGGGACGGCGCGAGATCGGTCATGGCGCTTTGGGAGAAAGAGCGTTGTCCGCCGTTATTCCCAGCGAGGAAGAGTTTCCATATACGATCCGGCTGGTCGCGGAGGTGCTGGAGTCCAACGGTTCCTCATCGCAGGCCTCGATCTGCGCCGGTACCATGGCGCTGATGTCTGCCGGCGTGCCGATCAAGGCGCCGGTTGCCGGTGTGGCGATGGGACTGATCAAGACCAGCGATGAACATTACACGGTTCTGACCGATATTCAGGGCATGGAAGATCACTATGGCGATATGGATTTCAAGGTCGCCGGAACGCCGAAGGGCATCACTGCGCTGCAGATGGATATCAAGATTGACGGCATTGACCGCAAAATCCTGCAGGAAGCGCTGCAGCAGGCCAAAAAAGGCCGTGAGGAAATCATGGCGAACATGATGGCGGCGATCAGCGAACCGCGTCCGGAGGTCAGCCCGTATGCGCCGAAGATGTACCGTATGATGATTCCGGTTGACAAGATCCGCGAAGTCATCGGTACGGGCGGCAAGATGATCAACCAGATCATCGCCGATTGCGACAATGTCAAGATTGATATTGAAGACGACGGTTCGGTTGTCATCTATCACAGCGACAAGGCGGCGATCATGAAGGCGGCGGCCACGATCGAACAGATCTGCAGGGAAGCCAAGGTCGGCGAGATCTATGAAGGCAAGGTCGTGCGGCTGGAGAAGTTCGGCGCGTTTGTCGAACTGTTCCCGGGGACAGACGGCTTGCTGCATGTTTCCAAGATTGCCTGGGAACGGGTTGAAAAACCGGAGGATCGGCTGAAGCTGGGCGATATCGTTCGGGTTGTCGTAACCGAAATCGATGAAAAAGGACGGGTTAACGTTTCCGCCAGAGATCTGCTGGCCAAGCCGGAAGGCTGGGATGATCAGCAGAAGGCCCGGCGGGCGGCCCGTGAACGGCGCGAAGGCGAAAAGCGCGTCTTCCGCAAGAAAGACTAATCTGTGTATCAGCAGCGGATCGCCCTTTGATCCGCTGTTTTATTCAAGGAGGACAGACGATGAGAATGAGAAAGAAACCCTGGGCTGAGCCTTTTCTGAAAGCTCACCCACAACTGGTTATAGAGCAGCCGCAGCAGCTGGCCGGACAGTGGAAAGACCGGCTTTCCTGTCAGCAGCTGCATGTGGAGATTGGCTGCGGCAAAGGCGATTATTTCACGCAGATGGCACTGAAAGATCCGCGTCAGGGCTGGATCGGCATCGAGAAAAACCGCAATGTGGCGGCCATCGCGGCGAAAAAGGCGCTGGCGCAGCCGCATGATCATCTGGCGCTGATCGCGCTGGATGCCGACGCGCTGATGGAATGGTTTGCGCCGGGGGAAGTGGACGTGATTCATCTGAACTTTTCGGATCCGTGGCCGAAAAGCGGTTATGCCAAACGGCGTCTTTCTCACGAACGTTTTCTGCAGCGATATCAGACGCTGCTGAAGGAAGACGGACAGGTGATCATGAAAACGGACAATCAGAAACTGTTTGAATTTTCGCTGACAGAATTTTCCAGGCAGCAGTGGCTGCTGCAGCAGGTCAGCGTGGATTTCCGCCGTGAGCCTCAGGAAGACGTGATTACGGAATATGAACGGAAATTCATGGAGCTGGGACAGCCGATTTACCGGGCGGTATGGCAGAAGAATTCCATTTCAAAATAACGGGAATCATGATAAAATAAATCAGACGGAAGGAGGCGGAACCATGCGCAAAAAAATAACGCTGGTGCTGGCGGCGCTATTCCTTTGCGGCTGTTCAGCGACAAAGCAGTCGCTTGAGCAGCGGATGACGCGGGCGCTGCAACAGGTGGAACAGCTGCAGATGAACGTCCGGGCAGATAACAACAAGGCGCTGTACAGCTATTATGTCGAGCCTTCCGTAGGACGGCGGATCTCGACGGCGTCAGCCAATGTGTTTGTGATGGACGGCGTGGAGTTTGTGATGAATCTGAATGCCGCTCAGATTGTCAGCGAGCATTTTTATACGGAAGCGGCGGCGCAGTCGCCAAACCTGGACAATGCGGAAGTCGTGATTGAGGGACAGTATACCGCTGCCGATGGCAGTGTGCAGAGTTATACGGCCACAGTCAGCGGACGGCAGGGAGAACAGGTGCTGGTGACGCTGGCGACGCGGTATTTTACTTTCGAGGGAGTGTGCTCTGAAACAGCGGCGCCTTCTCTGGCGGCGCAGATGCTGAAGATCGTCAGAACGGCCTCCTACGATGAGGAGGAAGTGCTGAACAGCTATTCCTCCAAAAGCCGGATCAGCTATGTGAAGGAAAATCTCAATCTGTTTGAGGAGGAAATTCCGGAAAGCGGTCTTCTGGAGGAACTGATGTCGGATAAGACGCAAACTGACGGCGACGATGAACAGATCGATGCGGATCAAAGCGGAGAAACGTTTGAGGACGGAAGCGCTTCGGACAATCTGCCGCTGAATGAGGAAGACGGCGAAGCTCAGGGCGAACAGGAACCCGCTGCAGAATAACGGAATACAATAACAGGGCAGGAGGATGAGCGATGATAAAGAAGCTGATGTCGCTTTTATTTGAAGAAGAAGAGATTACGGAAACCATCGAGGAACCCAAATCGGAACCGGTACGAAAAAGCGTAACCCGGGAATCTTCGGCTGCGTCCGTCAAAACGGAAGTCCCGCTGCCGCAGGAAGCCCGGCAGATCTATATTGAAAAGAAAGAACCGGTCAGCAAGGAACCGGAAGTCAGAAAAAAGGAACCGGAGAAAAAGATATCGGCGATGACTGCGGATGAACCGAAGCCGAAAACCCGCCGCAGCGATCGCCCTCAGGTTCAGCAGGAATATGAGTTTACACCGGTGATTTCGCCGATTTTCGGCGTGCTGGACGCTCAGGGAGCCTCCGTGGAAACCCCGGTGGTA
Source organism: uncultured Holdemania sp. (assembly GCA_904395815.1). Taxonomy (GTDB): domain Bacteria; phylum Bacillota_I; class Bacilli_A; order Erysipelotrichales; family Erysipelotrichaceae; genus Holdemania. The sequence goes on along the minus strand of CAJFOC010000027.1, from coordinate 20,126 downwards.
AAGAAGAAGAGCGCACCGGTAAAGAGTTCGCTGGGAACGGTGATCTCACCGATTTACGGCATGGAAAAGCCGGTTCAGGACAAGGTGGAACAGATCGAGGAAAAACTGCAGGAAAAACAGCCGCGCATGGAAAACGAGCCGGTGGTCAGCGTTTCTCTGGACGAGCTGCTGCAGACGGAAAAACAGGAAGCCGAGCTGCCGGTACTGGATTCGATGGAAGAAGCCGGCGAGAAAAAAGTAATCACTTCGCAGAATCTGAGTCTGTTTGATGATGATCTGAATTCCTGAGGAAAGGGTGTTGTTATGATCTTTTTTATCGGTATCAAGGGCACCGGAATGGCCGCGCTGGCCTGCATTCTGCATGATCTGAACAAGGAAGTGGCCGGTTCGGACCTGGACAAGCATTTTTTTACCGAGGATCCGCTGGTAGAAAGAGGAATCCCGATTGTTCCGTTTGATCCGGCGAATATCCGCGATGGCATGACGGTGATCATCGGCAACGCCTTCAAAGAGGATTTTCCTGAGGTACAGGCCGCCCGCCGCAATCCGACGGTGACCTGTTATCGGTATCATGAATATCTTGGCGAGCTGATGAAGCATTATGTCAGTCTGTGCGTGGCGGGCAGTCATGGCAAGACGACGACAACCGGCATGCTGGCGGCGATGATGGAACATGTCGCCCCTACCGGGCATCTGATTGGCGATGGCAGCGGCGAGATTCATCCGGACAGCCGCTATCTGGCTGTGGAAGCCTGTGAATACCGGCGTCATTTTCTGGCATATCATCCGGATTACGCGATCATTACCAACGCGGATCTCGATCATGTCGATTATTTCCATTCCGAACAGGATTATGCCAGAGCGTATGAGGAATTCGCCGCCCAGGTGAAAAAAGGACTTGTTCTGTTTGGAGATGATCCGAAAGTGCGGGCGCTGAAGATCCGTACCGATGCGGCCAGTTATTATTACGGGGTGCAGGAGGGCAATGATTTTCAGGCGGTGAACATTGTCGAGACTTCCCATGATATGGATTTCGACGTTCTGTTTCAGGGCCGCAACGTCGGACATTTTCATCTGCCTTTTGTCGGACGGCATCTGTTGTGGAACAGTTTGGGCGTCATTGCGCTGGGATTGCTGGAGGGGCTGTCCGCCAGTCAGATCGAGCCGGGACTGGCTTCTTTCCGCGGAACGAAACGGCGCTTCAGCGTGGAGGAGCATGGCGGCAACATTTATGTCGATGACTACGCTCATCATCCGACGGAAATCGCGATTACTATCGATGCGGCCCGCAAACGGTTTCCAGGCCGCCGTCTGATTGCCATATTCAAGCCGCATCGGGTTTCCCGGGTATATTATTTTGCGGAAGATTTCGCCCGGGCGCTGCAGAAAGCTGACGATGTCTTTCTGTGTGATTTCACCAGCATCGACGATAAGGAAGATGGGATTGATATCGATATCCGTTACCTGCAGCAGCGTATTCCGGGATCCCGGATTCTTTCCGAGGATGAACAGGGCGCAGCAGAGCTGGCAGCTCTGCAGCCGGCCGTGTATCTGTTCATGTCCAGCAAGGATATCTACGGACTGAGCGATCTGGTAAAACAGCGCAGTTAAAACAAAAACCGGCATGGAAAGCGAACTCCTTTCGTCTGGAAGAACAGGCGTTGAGATTCGCTGGGCATGACCGGTTTTTTTTTCTGTTGTTTACGGCGGATCCGCCGGCTGCGGTTTTATCGGCGTGCGTCCGGCCGCTGAAACGGTTCGCAGACGCTTTCGTCAACCAGCTTCCGATACAGCGAAGGATGCCGGTAGGCGTTGCCATGCACCTCGCGGGCACGGTAATCGCGCAGTTCATGGATCGGGATATCAACGATCAGGATCTGTTCCCGCTCATCCGCTTCTGCGATCAGCATATCCTGACTTGTATCGTTTCGGTAGGCGATACCGTCAAAGACGGTGGAATGACCGTTGCAGTCGGGCTGTTCGGCCGGATAGTTGACCGTGACGATGGCGGTCATGTTTTCAAACGCCCGGCTTCGCAGCTGACAGAGCCGGTTGATTTCCATCGGGCAGGCGTTGGGAACAAGCAGAACTTCAGCCCCGTTGAGCATGAGAATGCGGGCGCTTTCCGGAAATTCCCGGTCATAACAGATCATGGCGCCGATGCGTACCGGACCCTGAGCGGTATCCAGCTCGCAGACCGGAAACTGTGTTCCGGCGCTCAGACGGCATTCATCGCCAAAATCGCAGGTATGAACTTTGGCATAGTGAAGCGCAGTCCGGCCGTGACGGTCAAACAGGCGCAGAGCGTTGCGCGGCAGCGGATCATGCTGTTCCAGAAAGGTCAGCCCAATAGCCATGTTCAGCTCGGCTGCCAGGTTTTGAAAACGGCGGACGAAATCGCTGTCGGCAAGCAGCGCATCGCTTTTCAGCGCGGCTATGGATTCGGCGATCCGATACCCATTGCTCCACATTTCCGGAAACAGCGCCAGATCCGCCTGGGCGGCATGAGCTTTGCGGCAGCCATCCAGTCCTTTTTCCAGATTGCCCTGCAGATCAGCCAGCGGAAGAAGCTGCAGCAGAGCGACGCGGAAAGTCTGCATGAATGAATCCCTCTTTTCTTTTTTTTCATCAGTATAACACAGACCTGTTGCGGCCGGATCGAAATCTTTTTTTCAAACGATTTCAAAAGTCAGAATTTTCCTCAAATTTTCTTTCCATGTTCACAGTTTTCTGGTATTCTGAATTTAATCCGCACATCCGGACAAAATTTGAACCGAACTGGGTTAAGCGCTATCAAATTCATTGAAAATCTTTTCATATTTGAGTATAATAGCAATGAGGTGATGGATAATGGACGAATTGCTGGCGGCAATGTATAAGGTGGCGGTGCAGCTGGTTCCGATTCTGGGAGTCGCTGTGCTTTGTTTTCTGATCGCACTTATCCGACATTGCATCGCTTTGATAAAGGAATTGACAGAGACGGCGAAAAAAGCCGGGACTACGCTGGAGGGGGTTGACAAAAGCATTGACAAGCTTCAGGCGCCCTTGGACACGGCGGCCCGGGTTTGCGGGACGGTGGATCAGATTCAGCAGACGGCGGTGGAGACGGTCAAGAATGTGGCCGGGTTTGTGGCCGGGAATCTGGACAGCGCGAAGGAGGCGTTTGCCAGCCGCGCTTCACGGCAGAGCGCGCCGGAAGCGCCGGTAAAGGAAGAAACAGCTCAGGGTCAGGAAAAAGCGGAGTCGGAAAACACCGCGGAAGGAGGAACGGACAATGAGTGAGGAAAAGAGAACTGTGGACGAAGAAGTGGAAAAGACGGTAGAAGATCTGAAAAAACAGATTGAACAGATTCACCGTGAGGCGGATGAGGCATCTGAAAATCAGAACGATGAGACTCGCATGAAAATTGAAGCGGCAGCCAGAAAAGCGATCGACACGCTGAATCAGAGTATCGACCAGCTGAAACTGGCGGCAGCTCAGGTTCAGGACAGCGAAGCCTACCGCAAAACGATGGCCCAGATCCGTCAGGCCGCTGATCGGGCCTACAGTGAAGGGCAGCGGATGATCCGGCAGATTCAGCAGGATCCGAAATGGAACCGGGCGGTCGAGGATCTGAAGAGCACGTTCAACGACGTTTCCAACCGGGTCAAAAGCGGCATTGACGAACTGAAGGAAAATGAAGCGCTGATGGACAAGGTCGATCAGCTGAAGGCGGGAACCGATAAACTGGTCGGCAAAGGCCGTGACGCGGTGCGTGATTTTACCAGCCGTCCGGAAGTTCAGAAAAATATTGACAAGGCGAAAGATGTAACGATCGATGTCGCTGAAAAGACGGTGGATGCCTTAAAGAACTGGCTGCGTCCGCAGACCAGAACAGAAGAGCACTCAGACGGGAAGGAGGAAGAGAATGAAACGCGTAACGATCTATGATGTAGCGAATGAGGCCGGCGTCTCGCTGGCGACGGTGTCCCGTGTGATCAACGGTTCCAATGTGGTCAAGGGCGGGACCAAACAGAAAGTAGAAGAAGCCATCGAGAAACTGGGCTACAAGCCGAATGCGATCGCTCAGGGACTGGCGCTGCAGAAAACAACGACGATTGCGCTGGTCATTCCGGAAGCCAGCTTTACCTATACCGGTCAGATTATCAACGGTCTGCTGGATGTGGCGAAAATTTACAAGTACAACATCATGCTGCACACGACAACCGAAGGCATCACGGAGATCAACGATATCATTGAGAATATCATCAAATCGCGGGTGGACGGGGTTGTCATCTACAACGACAAGCTGATGCGCGAGGAACTGAATACGCTGACCAAGTACAACGTCCCGATCGTGATCATCGGCAACAAGGTTTCCGATGCGAAGATCAGTTCGGTGTATGTCGATATTGAAAATGCCGTGTTTGAACTGGTAATGAAATATCTGGAAGGCGGCAAGCGCGATATCGCGATCATCCAGGACCGCAAAAACGGCTATTCCATTGATGAGATGATCAGCGGCGCCAAGCGGGCGTTTGCCACCAAGGGGCTGAATTTTGACGGATATCTGGAGATTCCGGCCCAGTATCGAACTTCCTATGATTTCATGAAGGATCATCTGCAGGAGCATCGTCACGATCTGATTATCGCCAACCGGGATTCGCAAGCGATCGCCGTTGTGAACGCGGCCAAGGAAAACGGCATCAGCATTCCGAAGGAAATGGAGATTGTCTGCGTGATCGATACGAAGTACAACTCGATGATGCGGCCGCAGATTTCCAGCTTTGCGATTCCATCCTATGATCTGGGCGCCGTTTCGATGCGGGTTATGACCAAGATGCTGCAGGAAAATGCGGATGATATCGACAAGGAGATTGAACTGAGTTATCTGTTTACTCCGCGTCAGTCGACTTTGTAATTGACAACGGTTTGCGGTTGCGGCTATAATAACGCTACAGGCGAGGAAGAGACAGAGTACCCTTGAAACGTTGGCAGAGAGTTCTTGGCTGGTGAAAAAGAACAGCGGGAAAAGGGGAATACAGCTTGGAGCCTTCTGTTGCAAAGACAGAACGCAATCCGGCGTTATGGAGAAGTGCGGAATCAGAAACTGATTTCGAACAAAGGTGGTACCACGCAAGCGCGTCCTTTCGGGATGCGCTTTTTTTATCAGGAGGAAGAGTTATGGGTATCTATGAAGAACTGCAATGGCGGGGACTGATCAAGGATGTCAGTTCACCGCAGATCAGAGAAAAGCTGAATGCGGGCGGGATGACGTTTTATATCGGCACCGATCCTACCGGCGACAGCCTGCATATCGGACATTTTTCTTCATTTCTGATCAGCAAGCGGCTGAAGGAAGCCGGACACAATCCGATTCTTCTGGTTGGCGGAGGCACCGGGCTGATCGGAGATCCGAAACCGGACAGCGAACGGCCGATGATCACCCGCGAGGAAGTGAATCACAACTTCGAATGTCTGAAGAAGCAGGCACAGCAGCTGTTTGGGTTCGAGGTAGTCAACAACTACGACTGGTACAAGGATATCAACTTTATCGATTACCTGCGCGATTTCGGAAAGTATTTCAATGTCGGCATGATGCTGAACAAGGACATTGTCCGCCGTCGTCTGGAAACCGGCATCACCTACACGGAGTTTTCCTACATGATTCTGCAGGCACTGGATTTCTGGTATCTGTATGAAAACAAGCACTGTACGCTGCAGGTCGCCGGACAGGATCAGTGGGGCAACATCACGGCCGGCATTGATCTGATCCGCAAAAAAAGCGGAGCGGAAGCGTATGGCTTTACCATGCCGCTTCTGACCAAGGCGGATGGCAGCAAGTTCGGCAAGACCAATGGTCAGGCGATCTGGCTGGATATCAACAAAACTTCCGCATATGAGATGTATCAGTTCTTCATCAATTCAGAAGACAGCAAGGTCATCGATTACCTGAAATTTCTGACGTTTTTGAGCCGGGAGGAAATCGAGGCGCTGGAAGAGAAGAACCGGACGGCGCCGCATCTGAGAGAAGCGCACAAGGCGCTGGCCCGGGAGGTCATCACCTTTATCCACGGTGAGGCGGCTTTCCGCAGTGCTGAAAAGATTGCCGCTACGTTGTTTGGCGGAGATCTTCGCGATCTGAGCTTTGATGAGCTGAAACAGGGGACCGCGGATATGCCGAAGGTGGGCATTGAAGAGGGGCAGCCGCTGATCGATGTGCTGATTCAGGCCGGGATGGCCAAAAGCAGGCGTGAGGCGCGGGAATTGATTCAGGGCGGATCGATTCAGGTTAACGGAGAAAAAGTGACCGATCTGTCCGCGCAGCTGCGGCGTGCGGATGCATTCCAGCAGCAGCTGACGGTGTTACGGCGCGGAAAGAAAAACTATACGGTTTGCGAATTTGACCGGACGACGAAAGAGTAAACAGAAAACAGGCTGAAACAGCCTGTTTTCTTTTGGCGCCGGCAAGGAACGCTTCCTGTTATGAATCATAGAATGAGAGTAAAGAGGAGGTGCGTGGATGAAAGCGGTCGTGTTCATCGCCGATGCGCGCATGGAGACGGTTTGCCGGCTTTTGCAGGAAGCGGGGATGTTGACAACGGCAATCCGGCAGCCGCGGCAGCTGTGCTCGCTGATTCCGATACTGCAGCAGGAGGATCTGGTTGTCCTGCCGGTCAGAGGAACAGGGGAACAGGGCGAAATTGTGATGAAGGGAACGCCTTGGGACATGAAGGATTTCTGGGCGGGACTGAATGAAGGAGTGCGGCTTTTTACCGGAGTGATGACCCCGTTTCTGCGTCATCGGCCTCAGCCGGTCACAGCGCTGCTGCAGCTGGAGGAGGTTGTCAGCGCCAATGCCGTGCTGACGGCGGAAGGAATTCTGGCTCTGATCATGACCAGCACTTCCCGGTCTGTGTATGAACAGCGCTATGACATCATCGGCAGCGGTCATTGCGGTCTGGCGCTGGCGGAAATGATGGGACGGCTGGGCCTTTCCTTGCGGATTGTCAGCCGGAGCGCCACGCAGAAACTGCCCTGGCCGCAAATCCGGCTGGATGACTGGCAGAAGCAGCAGCCCTGGGATGTGGTGATCAACACGGCGCCTGCCCGGATCATTCATCGCGATCTGGTTAACCGCTGGAATAAAAGACCGCTGATTCTCGATATTGCCAGCGGAGCGGTCGGCGTCAGTCAGGAAGCGGCAGCGATGGAGGGAATGAAGGTGATCCGGGCAGCGGAACTGCCATCGCGGTTCTGTCCGGAAAGTGCCGGCCGTATTCTGGCCTCGGCCATTGTAAGGGAGGTGAAACCATGAAAATTCTGTGGGGTGTGTGCGGTTCGTTCTGCAATCATGAAGCGGTGTGGCAGCAGGTGGAACAGATGAGCTCGCGCTGGCAGATCAGCGCCATTCTCAGCGAAAATACCGCTCGTCTGGACACCCGGTTTTCCAGCGCTGAGCAACGCTGCCAAAAACTGCGGCAGCTGACCGGCCGTCCGCTGATGACGACGCTGCAGGAAGCGGAACGAACAGGTCCGATCGATCATTTTGAAGCCATGATCATCGCTCCGGCTACGGCGACAGAGCTGAACAAACTGACATTGGGAATCTATGATACGCCGGTAGCGCTGGCGGCCAAGGCGATGCTGCGCAATGAACGGCCTGTCGTGCTGGGCATCGCTTCCAACGATTTTCTGGGGATTTCCGGCGTTCATCTGATGACGCTGAAACAAATGCGGCATATTTATCTTGTGCCGTTTCGCCAGGACGATTGGGTCAACAAGCCCAACAGCCTGGTCAGCGAGTGGACGCTGATCGAACCGACGCTGCAGGCCGCGCTGCAGGGCCGTCAGCTGCAGCCGGTTCTTCTGGAAGGAAGGGGACAGCCATGAGACTGGGACATGTGATGACGGCATTGATCACGCCGTTTGACAGGGATGGAAACATTGATTTTTCCGCCCTGCGCCAGCTGTGTGAGAAATTGATCGGGGAGGGATGCGACGGGTTTGTCGTCTGCGGCACGACGGGAGAGGCCAGCTCGCTGACGCAGGAAGAAAAGCTGGCGCTGCTGGAGTGTGTGCTGCGTCAGAGCCGGGGACGGGTCAGCGTCTGGATGGGCTGCGGCAGCAACAACACTGCGCAGACCGTGGATCTGATCCGGACTGTCTGCCGGTTTGCGGTCGATGGCGTCATGGTCGTCTGCCCGTATTATGTCCGTCCTTCGCAAGAAGGGCTGTATGCACATTTTGCCGCCTGTGCCGAAGCGTCCACGCTGCCGCTGATGCTGTACAACGTCCCCAAACGCACCGGCGTTTCCCTGAGCGCCCGGACCGTCATCCGTCTGGCGCAGGATTATCCGGCAATCCGGGTGCTGAAGCAGGCTTGCGGCGATATGGAGATGGTGCGCCGGATTTTGATGGAATGTGAGACGATGCAGATCTGTTCGGGGGAGGACGGCTTGTTTCTGGAAGGACTCAGGGCGGGGATGAGCGGAATCATTTCGGTAGCCGGACATTGCGTCATGCCGGTACTGGTCAAGATCTGGGAAGATTATCAGTACGGGGTAGAGAATGGGGAGCTGGATCATTTTCTCAAGCAGCTCAGCGGTTATCTTTTCCGCTGCAGTTCGCCTTCGGATGTCAAGGCGATGCTGGCGATGCAGGGCTGGTGCAACGAAACGGTCCGGCTGCCGCTGGTGGCGATCGACGACGATTCCCGCCGTCAGCTGCGCGGTTTCATGCTGGAGCACTCCCTGCTTTAGACAGACAATGACAGCGTCCGGAAGGTATGCTGTAGGCAAGGAGGACAGCGATGATTCAGGTAAAGGTATTTGATGAACAGCATGAAGACGATCTGACTGACAGCATGAACGATTTTCTCAGTACGCTGAAAGAAAAGGATGTGCTGTCGGTTCAGCTGGCGACCTCGCATTTCTGCGTGCTTCCGGAACAGATCTACAGTTTCAGCGGTTTGATTGTTTATCGGATAAAACCGGCAGAAGCGGGAATGCTAGAACCAGGAGGCGAGTCAGAATGAATCAGAATCACATTGCGTGCAAGGTCAAGACCTGTATCTACAACCGTCAGTGCGAATGTGAGGCACAGAAGGTTGAAATTGGCTGCGACCAGAGTCAGAAACCGTGCTGCGATCACGAAACGCTGTGCCGAACGTTCAGAAAAAGAGAAGACTGAGGCGGCCGCATGCAGACAGGACAACGCTGTCCTGTCTTTTTTATATGCGTTTCAGGTAGTGTTTTCAGCCTTTTCCAAAAAGGAATTTATTCTTTTATCGCTGCTTGGTCTTATGGTATAATAACCGAGAGGTGAACTTATGCGTAAACTGTTTCTTTGTTTTCTGGCCGGGTTGACCCTGCTTTGCGGCTGTTCAAAGACAGACTCAAATCAGATCAGTGAAGAGAAAATGCAGCTGTATCTGACTTATTATAAATCGATGACAGAGATGGACCGCTTTTTGCCGTCCTCGAGTTTTTATGATCTGGAAGTGGTGATGAACCAGCTTCCTGATGGGACTTACCGGTATTATGTCATTCTGGATAATCCGCAGGTGGCGATGTATGATGTTCAGCTGCTGGCGGCGGATACCCGCGTGGATTACAATCTGCAGCAGACTCTCGCGCCGTCGGTAGGCCTGTTTGAGGATCAGGAGTATTCATTGATTCCGTATCAGTCCTATCCGGAACTGGGTTATGTCAAGGGACTGGTGGCCAGCGGCGAAAGCAGCGAGGCGACCGTGGAACTGCTGATGATGGTCAGCTGGTATGATTACGCCAAGCTCAACGAAACGCGCGAATATCTGCGGATTACGGGAGATTTCAATGCGCAGACCTCGGCGGAAGATGCTGCGCAGACGGAAACAACGCAGCCGACACCGCAGCCGGAAGAGACCGCAACGCCGGAATCCTCGCCGGCCGATGAAGGAGCCGAGTAAGTTCTGATGACGAAAAACAGAAAGCAGTCGCTGATTGCCGGTGCGCTGACCAGTTCCGCCGGCATCTTTATTTCCAAGGCGCTCGGACTTCTGTATGTGGTTCCGTTTACGGCCATTGCCGGCGAGGCCAACATGTCCTTTTACAGCGTCGCCTATACGTATTATGATCTTCTGCTGAATATCTGTTCGGCCGGCATTCCTTTTGCGGTGGCCGCCATGGTTGCCAAATATGCCAACAACGGGGATTACAAAACGGTCATGCTGGTCAGAAAGCTGTCGATGTCGTTGATGCTGCTGAGCGGCTTTCTGATGGCGGTGCTTTTTGCCGCGGTGTCCGGACCGCTGGCAGCTTCCGTTTTGGGCAGTGAAAATACGCCGCAGGATGTCGCTACGCTGCGCACGGTATTTCTGATTCTGTCGCTGGCGATCGTCTGCGTTCCGTTTCTCAGCTCGTTTCGCGGCTTCTATCAGGGGCTGAAGGATCTGACTTCCTACGCTTTTTCTCAGGTGCTGGAACAGCTGACCCGGGTTTTCTTTCTGCTGTCGCTGGGCGCCATCTGCGTGTATCTGCTGAAACTGAACAGCGTTTACGCCGTATATATGGCTGTGCTTTCCACATCGCTGGCCGCGCTGTCGGCGATCGGCTATTACCTGCTCTATGACCGGCGTCATTACCGTCCGCTGCAGCTCAAGGCCCGCCGTCAGACAACGCCGGCCAAACCGGCTGGCGAGCTGATGAAGGAACTGCTGATGTTTGGCCTGCCGTATCTGATTACGGCGCTGTTGGGCAACAGCATGAACATCGTCAACAACAATTTCTTTATCGGTACGGCCACCTCGGCCGGATATGGCTATGAAGATGCCAAACTGGCGTTGGGAATCATTCAGGTTCAGTGCAACAAGCTGACCTCGATTCCGCAGGTGCTGGCATTGGGATTTTCCACCGGCATCGTGCCATATGTGACGGTGGCGCTGGAAAACCGCAATTTCAGAGAACTGCGCAAGAACATTCTGGATTGTCTGGATACGGTGCTGTATATCGGCACGCCGCTGTGTTTCTGTCTGCTGTCGCTGGCCGCGCCCATCTATTATGTCATGTATGGCGATCAGAATCTGGCGCTGGGATCCGAGATGCTGGCGTACAGCTCGCTGCTGGCGCTGACCGGCACGCTGTCGCCGATCTGCAGCTCGCTGATGATGTCGCTGCGGTTTCGCCGTCAGAGCATTCTTTATCTTCTGATCGGATTTGCGGTGAAGCTGATTACTTTTTTCCCGCTGGTCAGACTGACCGGCTACAGCGGAGCGATTACGTCCAGTGTGATCACTTCCCTGGTGATCATCTTCCTGAATCTGAACCTGATCCGCAAACGGTATCGTGTTCATTATACCCGTGTCTGGCGGCGTCTGCTGGTCATCCTGCTCGGATTGGTCGCCATGAACGGCTGCTTCGTGCTGCTGCGCTGGGTTGGGTTGAGCGTGGTGGACACTTCGCGGATCATGGGGGTGGTGCAGTTAGCGGTATATGGCATTCTGGGCATGGGCGTCTATTTCATCACCACCGCCTTTTTCCGGCTGCCTCAGCATCTGTTTCATATGAGTCTGCCTGAGCTTGTGCGCCGTCTGGGCGGCCGTTTCGCGCGATGATGCGGCTGGATAAACTGCTGTCCCATGCCGGATGGGGGAGCCGGAAACAGGTCAGGGAACTGATCCGCAAGGGCCGGGTTCAGGTGAACGGTCAGACAGTCAGAAAAGATGATCTGCATGTCGATGAGCTTCAGGATCAGGTGACGGTTGAGGACAAACAAGTCAGCGCGCCGAAGGAGATCGTGCTGATGCTGCACAAGCCGGCCGGGGTCGTCAGCGCGATTCGGGACGACCGCTATCCGACGGTGATGGATTGCGTGGGAACTCTGCCCGGGTCTCTGTTTCCGGTGGGACGGCTGGACAGGGATACGACCGGATTGCTGCTGATCACCAACAACGGCGCATTGGCGCATGATCTTCTGGCGCCGAAAAAGCATGTGGAGAAAACCTACGAGGTGGTTTTGAAAAAAGACTGGGATCCGCGCTGGCAGACGGCGATTGAACAGGGACTGACAATCGATCAGGGTGAGGTCTGCCGGAGCGCGCATGTCTGTCAGAAAGATACCAGAAAGATTCTGCTGACGCTGCATGAGGGCAAATATCATCAGGTCAAGCGGATGATGCTGGCCTGTGATAACGAGGTCGCGCAGCTGAAACGGATTCGCTTTGGTCCCCTGATGCTGGATGAAACGCTGGCGCCGGGACAGTGGCGTTTCTGCAGTGAAGCGGAAATCCGGGCTTTGAAGCAGGGAAGGTCACAAGAAGAGCGGCAGAAACGGATTGTCTGAAGGACGATCCGTTTTTTTGTGCGTTGACGGAGGATAACGCAGCGATCCCCGGTTTGTCAAAATCAGACCGGGGATCGCGATGGATTACAGAATTCGGGACAGATCGACGCGGGGCAGTTCATTAACCGTACCGGCGGCAATCTGGTGCAGCACATCGATGACCTGCTGGGTCAGGTAGGTTGGCGTGGAAGCGCCGCTGGTGACGGCGATGCGTTCAAAGCAGGTCAGCTGCTGTGGATTCAGCTGTTCAGCGCTTTCGATCAGCAGCACGTCGCGGATACCGCTTTGCAGGGCGATGTCTTTCAGCTTGTTGGAATTGTTGGAATGCGGATCTCCGACGACAATCAGCAGATCAACATCTCTGAGCTGACGGATCGCCTGCTGACGGATGCGGGTGGCGTTGCAGATTTCTTTTTCAAACCGGGCTTGCGGATACCGCTGACGGATGCAGTCCATCAGATCGGCGATTTCCAGGATGCTCATCGTGGTCTGATTGGTGACCAGAATATCGCAACCATCCAGCTGCAGCGTTTCCAGCGAAGCTTTGTGATAGATCGGGTGGACATGATCGCTGATCGCCAGCACGGCTTCCGCTTCCGGATGGCCCTGCTTGCCGATGTAGAGCACCTCGGTTCCCAATGCGATAGCCTGGGCGACGATCTGCTGGGTTTTCCGCACGTCGCTGCAGGAAGCGTCAACGCAGATCAGTCCTTTGCGCTGCGCTTTTTCCATCACCTGCCGGCTGACGCCATGGGCAGTGAAAATGACGATGCCTTCCTCGATTTCATCGAGCAATTGCAGCCGGGTTTTACCCGGATGATCGATGCAGCGGATGTGATCCAGCGCCAGCGCTTCAACCACATATCGGTTGTGAACGATCATTCCCAACATGGTGATGGGAACGCCGGGATGTTCGCGGGCAGTTTTTCTTGCCAGCGCAATGGCCTGCGTGACCCCCTTGCAGTAACCGCGGGGAACGACGGGAATGATTTCCATATGGGGTTTCCTCCTGTGTGCGGCTTCATTATACCACATGTTCGGCGATTGGAAATTTTGATTGCACAAAGAGAAAACTATCGGTATAATGACAGGGCAAATGCATTAACCCCCTTAAATTATCAGTATTTTCAAATCAGGAAAGGAAGGATAGATCATGAAACAGTTTGCGGATTTTCACTTGAAGTCGACAACGCAGCGGCTATTGGAACTGGAAGGATTCAGCGAACCGACCGCCATTCAGGAAGCGGTCATCCCGGCCGCCATGAAAGGGAAGGATATCATTGGTATTTCAGAAACCGGAACTGGAAAAACGCATGCGTTTCTGATTCCTCTGATGGAAAAAATCAAACCGGAGAGTTCCCAGGTTCAGGCGGTCATCACCGCACCGACACGGGAGCTGGCCGCTCAGATTTATCAGCGGGCGCGGCGGATGAGCGAGGCGGATCCCCGGATTCGCGTGCGATTGATCACCGGCGGCATGGATCGGGATAAGATGGCGGATTCTTTCCGCCTGCAGCCGCATCTGGTGATCGGAACGCCGGGCCGGATCCGCGACTGTTTTCTGCAGCAGGAAGTATTGCGGGTGGATACCGCTTCCGTTCTGGTTGTCGATGAAGCGGACATGACGCTGGAATTCGGATTTCTGGAAGATGTGGACGCGATCGCATCCCGCATGGGCAGCCGGCTGCAGATGATGGCGTTCAGCGCGACCATTCCGCAGGGATTGCGTCCGTTTCTGAAAAAGTACATGCAGGCGCCGCAGACGATCAAAGTGGAGCAGGAAACGAAAATGAATCCGCGCATTGAACATGTGCTGGTTCCCTGCCGGCATCGCAGCTATGCGGAAATGCTGCTGCAGATTTTACCGGGTTTTATGCCGTATGTCTGCCTGATCTTCGCCAATACCCGTACGGAAGCCTCGGCAGCGGCCGCTGAGCTGCGTCAGGCCGGGGTGCGGGTTATCGAGCTGCATGGGGGGCTGGAGCCGCGCCAGCGCCGTCAGGCCATGAAACAGCTGGACAATGCGGAACATACCTACATTATTGCCACGGACATCGCAGCCCGCGGAATTGATATTGACGGAATTACGCATGTCGTTTCGCTGGGACTTCCTTCCGAGCTGGATTTCTATATTCACCGTGCTGGCCGCACCGGCCGGGCCGGAAGAGAGGGAACCTGCTTTCTGCTGGTTCGGGAAGAGGATCTTCGGGCAGTGCAGCAGCTGAAGGAAAGAGGGGTACACTTTGAATCCCGGACTTTCAAAAACGGACAGTGGCAGACGCTGAAAACCTCTCAGCGGCCGCATCGCTCACAGTCGGATCAGCAGCAGCGGGAAATTGCAGCCATGCTGAAAGGCCGCAAGGAACGGGTCAAACCGGGCTATAAGAAAAAAAGAGCGGCGCTGGTAAAGGAAATTCATCGCAAACAGCGCCGGGCCATGATTCAGCAGCAGATTCAGGCGCAGCGCAAGGAACGCTACAAAGCGCAGCAGCGGCTGAAACGGCAGGAGCAGTCCCATGGATAAGCTGGGCTGTCATGTATCGATGAAGGCGCCTTCCTATCTGGAAGGCGCCGTCAGGGAAGCGCTGTCGTATCAGGCTACCGCACTGATGATCTATACCGGACCGCCTCAGAATACGCTGCGCAAGCCGGTGGAACAGCTGCGGATTGAACAGGCCCGGGCGCTGTTGCAGGAAAACGGGATTCCGCTGGAGCATGTTGTTGTTCATGCGCCGTACATCATCAATCTGGGCAATGTGACCAACGTCGATACCTTTGAGCTGGGGGTGCGTTTTCTGCGGCAGGAACTGGCCCGGACTGCGGCTATCGGCGCCCGTTACCTGGTGCTGCATCCCGGCTCTTCAGTCAAGGCTTCTGTGCAGCAGGGGATCGGGCGGGTGATTGAAGGGCTTAATCTGGCTCTGGAGGAAGAGAACTCGCCGGTGCTGATCTGTCTGGAAACGATGGCTGGCAAAGGCAGCGAGCTGGGTTCTACTTTTGAGCAGCTGCGTCAGATTCGCGAGGGCGTGCATCAGAAGGAGCGCATCGCATTCTGCCTGGATACGTGTCATCTTCATGATTCCGGGATTTCACTGGATTCGCCGGACGAGGTACTGCGGCAATGGGATGCGGTGCTGGGGCTGGATCTGCTCAAGGTGATTCATCTCAACGATTCCAAAAACGGCTGCGGATCGCATAAGGACCGCCATGCCAATCTGGGCCAGGGACAGATCGGGTTTGACGCTTTGCTGGCGATCTATCGTCATCCGCTGTTAAAACAGACAGTGAAAATTCTGGAAACGCCGTATGTGGAGGATCATGCCCCCTACGGGCTGGAAATCGCGATGCTGCGTGAAGGGCGTTTTGATCCGCATCGGCTGGATAGCCTGAAATCGAAATAAAACAAAACGGATGCCATTGGCATCCGTTAAATCATTTTCAGAATCTCTTCTTTTAATACCGCAACGATCTGATCCTGCGGCACCTTGCGGATCAGTTCGCCTTTTTTGAACAGCAGTCCTTCCTGGCGTCCGCCGGCAATGCCGATATCCGCCCGACTGGCTTCCTGCGGTCCGTTGACGGCACAGCCCATGACGGCAACGGTGATGTCGGCCTGAATCGTCTGCAGAAAGCGTTCAATTTCTTCCGCAATGGGAATCATATCGTATTGAATCCGTCCGCAGGTCGGACAGCTGATCAGATTGGGAACATGATCGATCAGATTGAAGCAGCGCAGCAATTGACGGCAGATCCGCAATTCCTGCACCGGATCGGCGCTGACGGAAACGCGAAGAGTATCCCCCAGGCCATCTGCCAGCAACGCTCCTAACGCAGCGCTGGATTTGATGGCGCTGCCGGTGAAGGTGCCGGCTTCTGTAACGCCCAGATGCAGCGGATACGGGAAAACGCTGGCCGCCTGACGGTAGGTATCGATCGTCAGCATGACGTCGCTGGATTTGAATGACAGGCAGATATCGTGAAAGTCGAGATCTTCCAGAATGGCGATGTGAGATCGGGCGCTTTCGATCATGGCTTCCACGCAGGGACCGCCGTATTGTTCCAGCAGCCGGCGTTCCAGGGAACCGCTGTTGATGCCGATGCGAATGGGAATGTGACGTTGCCGGCAGGCTTCCACCACCGCCGCAACACGATCACGGGAACCGATGTTGCCCGGATTGATGCGGATTTTATCGACGCCGGCTTCAATGGACAACAGCGCCAGGCGGTAATCAAAATGAATGTCGGCAACCAGCGGCACGCTGGTCTGCGCTTTGATCGCTCTGATCGCGCGGGCGTCTTCTTCATCGAGAACGGCCATTCTGACAAGCTGACAGCCGGCTGCGCACAGCCGGCGGATCTGTTCGACCGTGGCGGCAACATTTTTGGTCGGCGTGTTGGTCATCGACTGAACGATGACCTGATTCTGCCCGCCGATCTGTAATGGCCCGACATGGATCGGACGGGTTTGGGTTCTTTTGAACATGCAGCTCACCTCGGTATCATTATATCATAAGTCATGGAAAAGCCCGGTATCTTTCACACAGCCATCAGGAAGTTGCGCTATCATTTTTGGGAAAATACGGTATAATTAACGATACGAGGAGAGTGGCATGATAAAAAAACCATTGCTTGGACCGAAACGAGCCAAAGAAAATAGAAAAATGCACTGGGAAGGCAGCAGCGAACATCTGCGCAAGGCGCTGGATCTCAGCAAGGTGGTTACCCGTCGTTTTCAGATTGTTGCGGTAGCGGTCTGTGTGGCGATGTCGGTGATCGTCGCGCGGCTGTTCACCATTCAGATGCTGCAGACCGAGGAATACACACAGAAACTGGAAACGTATACGCGACGGTATCAGACGGTGACGACTCCGCGGGGAGAGATGCTGGATCGCAACGGGCAGGTGCTGGTCGGCAACAAACAGCGTCTGAACATCACCTATTTTCCGCCGCAGGACATTACCGATGAACAGGAGTGGGCGCTGGCGGAGCAGTTTGCGCAGGATTTCGAAGTGGATGAGACCACGCTGGGAACGCGGGATCTGAAAGATCTGTATCTGAGCCTGCACAAGGCGGAAATTGATGCCGAACGCATCACGGAGGAAGAAATGGAAGCGTATCGGGAGGGTACGCTGACAGACAGCGATATCTATTATCTGGAGCTGGAACGGATTACCGATGAGGATCTGGCAACGCTGGATACGGATCTGCGCAAGGCCTATGTTGTCAAACAGGCGATGGACATGTCCACCAGCGGTCAGACCAAGGTCATCAAAAGCGATGTGACGGTGGAAGAGGCGGCCTATCTGATCGAACACATGGAGAGCTATCAGGGTTTTAACGTCGATTTTGACTGGGATCGGGAATATCCGTTTGGAACGATGCTCAGGGGTGTGCTGGGGACAGTAACGACCTCGCGTCAGGGATTGCCGTCGGAAGATCTGGAATACTATCTGGCCCTGGATTATTCCCGCAACGACAAAGTCGGCCGTTCCGGACTGGAAAAACAATACGAGCAGCTGCTCAGCGGCAAGCGGGCGGTGTACGATCTGGCTTACGATGAGAATGGATCCGGTTATCTCAGCGAGGTGGATGAAGGTTCCAAGGGATATGATCTGGAGCTGTCCATTGACGCCAATATCCAGCAGAAGCTGGACGAAATTCTGACCAACGTGCTGCTGGAGTATCAGGATGATCCGCTGCGGCAGCATATGGACCGGATCATGTATGTGCTGCAGGATCCGAATACCGGCGATGTCATCGCGATGTCGTGCATGATCCGCAATGAGGACGGCACGATCAGCTCCAGCCCGACCAGCGTCTATACCGACGCCTACGCGCCAGGATCGGTCGTCAAGGGCGCTACGGTGTATATGGGGCTGGATCAGGGAGTGATTACCCCGGGACAGACGTTCATGGACAACTATATTAAAATTAAGGATACGCCAATCAAGCGTTCCTGGACAACGCTGGGACTGGTGGATGACATTCAGGCGCTGGCGCAGTCGTCCAACGTTTATATGTTCTACATTGCGATTTTGCTGGGCGGCGGGACTTATATTGAAAATGGTCCTCTGCAGATCGATCCGGATACCTATCTTCTGATGAGAAATTATTACAGTCAGTTTGGTCTGGGCGTTCTGACCGGACTGGATGTTCCCAACGAAACCATCGGCTATATTCCGGGCAAGCTGGACAGCGTCGGCAATACGCTGGACTTTGCGATCGGACAGCTGGACAACTACACCCTGATCGAACTGGCGCAATACATTTCGACCATTGCCAACGGCGGACAGCGCATCACGCCGCGGCTGGTCAGAAAGGCCTATGAACCGGGGACGCAGAATGTGGTCTATGAAAATGAGGTTGAGGTGCTTTCCACGCTGGATAACGAGGAAGCGCTGGATCGTGTCCGGCAGGGCTTCAACGCCTGCGTTTACGGCGGCGGAATCTGTTACGGACTGACGGATATTCCGGTAACGATGTCCGCCAAAACCGGGACGGCCGAGTCCTTTATCAACGTGACGGACGAGGAAGGCAACACCACCCGGGTGGAAACCGCCAACCACAGTCTGGTCGCCTATGCCCCGGCGGAAGAGGCGGAGTATTCCATGGCCTGCATGATTCCTAACGCGTTTACAATCGGCAGCGGTTCCTCGCCAAGCAATCTCTGTCTGCGGATTACCAACGAGCTGACCAAGGCGATCTACAATCAGGATACGGCAACGGATCAGACCGAGCCGCAAAGCGAAACGGAACAGCCTGCCGCGGACCCGAACAGCGAAGCGCTGCCGGCACAGGGAACTCAGGATCCTCAGCCGGAGGAACAATAGCGGTAAAAAAAGGGGAAAAAGATAGTATTTTAAAAAAAACTATGCTATACTTGTTTAGCATATTTAGGAGGAATATTCATGAGAGACGATATTACTTTCAAATGTTCTGAATGTGGCGAAGAAAATTACATTGGGACAAGAAACAAGAGAAAGCATCCTGAAAAGATGGAAATTAAAAAATATTGCCCGCGCTGCAATAAGAAGACCGTCCATAAGGAGAAAAAATAAAAGAAGCCGGGATTCTGGCTTTTTTTATTCGTTATGGCGATGAAAATTGAATGTTTGAAGATGGGGGCTTTTGAGACCTGCTGTTATGTTGTGCAGCAGGGCAGCGCCGTGCTGGTGCTGGATCCTGCCGGACGTTCGCCGCGGATTGTCAGTGCGCTGCAGGGGCGGCAGGTCAGCGCCATTGTTCTGACGCACGGTCATTTTGATCATATCGGCGGGGCTGATGAGCTGGCGGCGTTGTATCATTGTCCGATTTATCTGCATCCGGCGGACAAGCCGCTGCTGAAGCAGCCGGAGCTCAACACACTGGCCGGCTACACGGCCCGGGTTTCAACTCCGACGCTGCCGCTGAAGGAAGGCAGGATGAATGTGGGCGGAATGGAGATGCAGGTGATGGAAGCGCCGGGGCATACTCCCGGCAGCGTTCTGATCTGTATCGGACAGGATTGTTTCTGCGGTGATGTGATCTTTGCCGGCAGCATCGGCCGGACAGATCTTCCGTTGGGATCGCAATCCGAAATGAAGCAGACGCTCAAGCGAATTCAGACGCTGGATCCGGATCTGCGGCTGTATCCCGGTCATGGACCGCAGACAACGCTGGGACAGGAGCTGCGCACCAACCCGTTTCTGACCCGCAAATACTGAATCGGATGCAAACGGCTGTCCTGTCCAGGACGCCGTTTTTTTTATGGGTCGGATAGACCCAGTTGAGTACGTTGGAGTTTCTCAACAGAGAAACGAAGACGTGCGAAATAGAAACCACCCGC
>CAJFOC010000026.1 GCA_904395815.1 uncultured Holdemania sp. | reverse complement strand
CGGTCACCAGACCGGTCTCATCTGTATAGTCTGTGATTTCCTCATAATCCGTGCCCGGAAACATCGTTTCCAGACTGCCCATTACTTCCGCCAGAGCGTTGGCGTTGATTCTGTCCTGGGTCAGATTGTTGACCGCCGCCAGAAGGCCACCCGCCACTGCGCTGACGACAGCGAGGAAACAGGCCAGATATAACGACTTTTTCATTCGCTTCTTTCCTCCTCCTACTTACTGGCGTTCAACGCCTGAATCACCGCTTCTTTTGCCGAAGCGCTTGTAAAGGTCGCGCCGCTGACGCTGTCGATGGCGTTGACCTCATCTTCGCTGGTGCAGCCCTCGAAGCTGGCCAGATACTCTTCATCCACCATATCGCCGATACCCGGTGTATCGTTGAACTGAGTCATTGTCACGCTGACCACTTCGCCCTTGGCCGTATCGATGACAACTTCAAATTCATTGTCCCCCTGGAACCCGTGCGCCGTCACCGTGTAGGTGGTCTGCGTACCGTTGGTTTCCCCGGCCTGAGCGCTTCCCTGCGCTACCGGCTCAATCGTCGTGCCGATCAGCAGAGTGCAGGCCAGACCCGCTACAAACAGAATCAGAATGGAGCGGATGTTTTTGGCCTTCATCTTGATCTGCTGGCCATCGGTCAGACTTTCAATCATCGGAGTCATCATGTTCATGATCAGAATCGAGTACATGACGCCTTCCGGCAGATTGGAACGCAGCCGCAGAACGATCGTGATGATCGCACAGCCCATCGCAAACAGCACCCGGCCGGCCGCGCTGGTCGGATTGGTCACCGGATCGGTCATCATGAAGAACGCGCCGAACATCGCACCACCGGTCAGAAGATGGAAGACAGAATAGCTCAGCGGAGCACCGTGAATGATTCCGACTCCGGTCGCCAGAACAAACAGCGTCGCCAGATAAGTCACCGGCACACGCCAGTCAATGACTTTGCGGTAAGCCAGAATAACGCCGACGATCAGAATCATCAGCGAGCTGGTTTCGCCGATCGCGCCCGGATACAGACCGACAAACATGTTGCCCAGTCCGCCAAAGTTGCTCAAAAAGCTGTTCATGCCTTCCGATGTATTGATGATCCAGTTCTGAGCCGCCATCGCCGAAGTCGGCGTCGCGCCGGTAACGATATCCGCCGCCGTAGCCCCGGCAAAGGAAGCGAAGATCACCGCCCGTCCGACTGCCGCCGGATTGAAAATGTTCTGTCCGAAGCCGCCGAATACGAGCTTGCCGAAGAAGATCGCGATGATGGTCGCCACCGCCAGCGCGTAGTAATCGATTCCCAAAGGGCACATCATGGTCAGAATGATCGCCGTTACCCATGGATAGGAATTCTTCAGGCTGTTCAGCACATCTTTTTTCGTGAAAATGCACCACAGGATTTCTGTGCCGCAGGCGCTGACCACCGAGGTAATCAGCAGCAGAATCGCCCGCAGGCCATACGATGCCGTGTAGTTGGTGAAGTAGTAAAACAGTGAAAAGGCAAATACTGCCAGCAGTCCCAGAGTCAGCTCACCCATGATCCTTCCCGTGCTCTGACTGTCACGATAGTTCGGGGACGGTTTAAAAGTCAGTTTCATTCGTATTCCCCTCCTTATTTCTTGGCGCGCAGAGCCATGTAGCGCTTCGCCCGTCTGACGCCTTCAGTGACATCGATCTTGGATGGGCAGACATAAGTGCACATGCCGCATTCAATGCAGTCCATCACGCTCAGTTTAGCCATCATATCCACATTCTTTGACTTTTCCGCCTGATTGATCCGCACCGGCTGCAATCCCGCCGGACAATGATCCGAGCAGCGTCCGCAGCGCAGGCAGGCCACAGTGTTTACAGGCTTGTTTTTCAGTACCGTCAGCGCGTTGCTGTATGGTGTGATCACAAACTGATCGCTCGTGATCGTCTTGCCCATCATCGGGCCGCCGGCAATCAGCAGCACATCTTCCGCGCTGTAGCCGCCGCAGGCCGCGATCACATCCGCCGCCTTCACGCCTACCGGCACAAGCACGTTGGCCGGCGTATGAACGGCATCCCCGCTGACCGTAACGACCTTTTCCACGATCGGACGACCCTGCGTCAGCGCCTGACCGAAAGCCACCGCCGTGGTGGCGTTGTTGACAATGACGCCCACTTCGCCCGGCAGTTTTTCATACCGTTTTTTGGTGATCTCGTAAACCAGCGTCCGTTCCCATCCCATCGGATAGACATCCGGCACTTCGTGAACACGAATGTTGTTGCAGTCCTTGAACGCTTCCGCAACCAGCGGAATGAAATCCTTCTTGGTTTTCTTGATCGCGATCGCCGCTTCCCGGGCGCCGGACATTTTCAGCATCGCCTTGACGCCGGTCACCAGATCCTGCAAATGATCGCTGGTATTGCGGTAATCCGCTGTGATGTACGGTTCGCACTCTACCGCGTTGATGATCAGAAGTTCAATTCCCTTGACCCCTCTGTATTTGACATAGCTTGGAAAACCGGCGCCGCCGCAGCCGACAATGCCGGCATTCATCATGAAGTTGACCAGCTCTTCATTGCTGGCCGTCTGATAATCCAGCGTGCCGAACGGCTGTTCCTGTTCGTATTGGCCGTCATTTTCAATGACAAGATGATCGACCGGCTGCAAGGAGGCATGCATCAGTTTCTGCGTGCCGACAACGGTTCCGGACACGGATGAAAAATAAGGCACAGTAAAATGGTCGTTGCGTTTGGCGACCATCGTTCCGACCTTCACCCGGTCCCTTTCCTTAACCAGAACTTCAACTGCCTTGGAGTTGCCGTTGATTAAAGGAATGTAAACAAGGCTGCCCGCTTCAACCTTGATCAGCTCAGTATGACTTGTGAGCTCTTTGTGACCGTTGAGATGCTTGCGCATCGGTCCCGTTAATAGTGACATTCAGTCCACCTCTTCCTTTCCTCATACTGCTGAAAGCTGCAAACACAAAAAATCGATCCACATCGATTTCGTCATTATTTGGAATTCAGCCCGGGCTTATTATAGCATTATCCTTATTAATTTGAAACGTTTTTTCGGTTCAGATTCAACAAAAATGCACGGTTTTCCGCCTGGGCGGGAAGAAATCATTTCCCGATCCCGCAGGGTAGCGCCATCAGACGATTTATGCTAGAATCTTCACGGGTGATGAAAATGAAGAAAAAAATCCCGGCTTTCGCTCTCAGCACGTTGCTGATGCTGGGCGGTTGCGGACAAAAGGAAGCGGAACCGACGCTGAACCGCTATTCCAATATGGCGCTGGACGCCGGCTTCGATACCGTCATGACGCTGACGGGCTTTACCGAAACGGAAGAGGAATTCACGCAGTATTTCAATACGATGCGGCAGGAATTCCTGCGCTACAACGCGCTGTTTGACGTCTACAACAACTACGACGGACTCAACAACATCAAAACGATCAACGACAACGCCGGAATTCAGCCGGTCGAAGTGGGCGATGAAATCATCGATCTGCTGAAAACGGCCCGCGAATTCTACGATCTGTCCGGCGGTGAATTCGATGTGACGATGGGCGCCGTGCTGCAGATCTGGCATCAGTATCGGGAAGAAGGGCTTGAACTGAACAGTCAGGGACAGCCTGGCCGGATTCCGGATCAGCAGCAGCTGGAAGAGGCCAAAGCCTGCAGCGGTTGGGACAAGGTGGAAATCGATGAGGAAAACAACACCGTGTATCTGACCGATTCCTGCGTCAGTCTGGATGTCGGCGGCATCGCCAAAGGGTATGCTGCCGGCAAAGTCGCTGAAACGCTGCAGCAGCAGGGATTGCAGCATGCCACCGTGGATGCCGGAGGCAACGTCTGCACGATCAACAACAAGCCGGGAAATGAGAACTGGATCATCGGTATCCGCAATCCATCCGGCAACGGTTCGATCGCCACACTGTCTCTGCCGACCTCCTCGGCATTTGTTTCCAGCGGCGACTACGAGCGCTACTACATTGCGGAAGATGGCCGGCAGATGCATCACATCATCGATCCGCAAACGCTGCAGCCGGCGGACTACTTCCATCAGGTCACCATCATCACCGCCGATTCCGGTGTTGCCGACGCCTTGTCCACATCGCTGTTTACGATGAGCTACGAAGACGGGCTGGCGCTGGTTGAACAATACAACGCTCAGCATCCGGATCAGACTGTCGGAGTGATGTGGGTCATGGACAAGGATCGTCAGCCGGAGGGAGCGGAAGGGTTTGTTCAGGGCGATTACTTTGTCACCTGGACCCAAAACATGAACGATACGCTTGTTCAGTAACCGTTTTCTGTTCAGCGGCCGGTTTCATCCGGCCTTTTTTACGGACTTTTCGCTGATGTCAGCCCGTCTTCAAGCTTTTCGGACTCATTGATTTTTCTGGCGGACGCATACAAAAACCGGCGAAGTCGCGCCGGTTTTTGTATTCTCTCCGTACAGATTTTCAGTGCTTGCCAAGCAGCCGGAACATGTTTTTCTTGTACACTTCCACACCCGGCTGATTGAATGGATTGACGCCCAGCAGATAAACGCTGACAGCGCAGGCCTTGAAGAAGAAATAGCACATATAGCCAAAGCTTTCCTCCTTCATATCCGGGATCGTGATGATCAGATTCGGTACCCCGCCGGTCACTTCATGCGCTTCCAGCGTCCCCTGGCAGGCCATCTTGTTGACCCAGTCCAGACTTTTGCCGGCCAGATAGTTCATATGATCCAGATCTGCCTCGTCATAAGGGAACTGACCATCCAGCGTCGGCGTCTCCACTAACAGCAGCGTTTCATACAGCATTTTGCGGCCTTCCTGAATGAACTGGCCAAGCGAGTGCAGATCAGTGGAGAAATTGGCGCTGCAAGGCAGAATACCCTTGCCTTCCTTGCCTTCCGATTCACCAAACAGCTGTTTCCACCATTCGGCTACCATCGTCATCTGCGGTTCGTAGCTGACCAGCATTTCCGCGCATTTGCCCTGCTTCTCCAGAATACGCCGGCACACCGCATACTGATAAGCCGGATTGACTTCCAGGTCCGGGTTTTTCAGATCGTCATACGCCTGCGCAAAGCCCTTCATCACTGCCCGCACATCGATACCGCTCAGCGCCATCGGCAACAAGCCCACCGCCGTCAGCACCGAAAAGCGGCCGCCGATATCGTCCGGGATGACAAACGTCGGATATCCTTCCCGATCCGCCAGTTCCTTCAGCGTTCCCCGTGCCCGATCCGTCGTCGCCAGAATCCGCTGGCGGCATTCCTCTGCCGGATACTTGTTCTCCATCAGCTGTTTCAGCATTCTGAACGCCATCGCCGTTTCGGTCGTCGTTCCTGATTTGGAAATGACATTCAGCACAACATCCTTATCCTGAATGTACGCTTCCACCTGTTTGAAATACGTGCTGGAAAAAGTATTGCCAATAAAAATCACTTCCGGCTTATCCGGGCAGTACAGTCCGCGGATCATCTCGATCGCCGCCCGGGCTCCCAGATACGATCCGCCGATGCCGCAGACCAGCAGCACGTCAAAGCGTCCCCGCAGTGATTGCGCTGTAGCCAGAATCCGCTCCAGCTCCTCATGATCGTAATTCAGCGGCCAGTCAACCCAGCCGACAAAATCATTGCCGGCGCCCGTTTTTTCATGCAGCTGTGTGTGCGCCAGTGTTACCGCTTCCTGATAATCCTTCAGATTTTCATTCAGATGAGCGTGCTGAAAGTCAAATTTGATCATAGCTTCTCTCCTTTATTTGCCTCCCGGATCCACGAATCCAGCTTTTCCTCAAGCGATCGGAATCCGATTTTCATGACTGGAAGACGGTCGGTCTTTCCCCGTCCCCGTTCTTTGCGAAACGAGGTGGAATGCAGCGCCTTCAGCGACAGACGGGCCTGATGGGTCTGACGGTCATAATCAATGATCTTGACCCGCACCCGATCCTGAAGATGCACAAAATGGCCGACATCCCGGACGAAACCGTCGGAAATCTCGGAAATGTGAATCAGACCGGTCGTCTCATCATCCAGGCTGACAAACGCCCCATAAGGCTGAATGCCGGTAATGGTTCCTTCTGTAATCTGCCCAACCCGATATTGCATACCTCTTCCAGCCTCCAATCTTTTTTTATTATAACACCTCATTTCTGTTTTGTGATATACTAATTGGCGAGGTGAGTCTAATGCTTCAGCAGATGTATCCCTTCTGGGCCGCCATTGTCGCGCACCTGAGCGCACAGCTGTTCAAGCCGTTCATCAGCTACATCCGGACCCGGGAATGGCAGGGACATATGATTGTGGAAAGCGGAGGATTTCCGAGTTCTCATACCTCCACCGTCGCAGCGCTGACCATGGCTGTCGGTCTGGTCGACAATTTCTCGTCAACGCTGTTTTCCGTAACGCTGATCTTTTCTCTGATCGTAGCCTATGACGCAGCCAACGTTCGCTATTACGCCGGTCAGAACATCCGCATCACCCAGCAGCTGATCAAGGATATTCAGATTCTGACTCAGACACGGCTGGATGATCCGATTTATCTGACCAAAATCAAGGAAGTGCTCGGACACAAATGGATTGAAGTCATCGGCGGCGTTCTTCATGGTCTGATTGTCGCAGGTCTTCTGTATTTCTTAAGATAAGGGTGATTGAACAATGGAAACAATAGAAACGCAGATTCGCAATACAATTGAAAAAATCCGTCCCTACATTCAGCGCGATGGCGGCGATGTGGAATTCGTCGGCTTCGAGGATGGCATTGTGACAGTCCGCATGCTGGGAGCCTGTTCTGAATGCCTGGCGCTGGATGAAACGCTGAAGGACGGCATTGAAGCCATTCTTCTGGATGAAGTGCCGGGAGTTCGCGAAGTGCGGCTGGCGCCGGCAGAACCGCTGTCCTATTGACAAAACGAAAAGTCTTCTTTCTTCAGAAAACGGAAAGAAGACTTTTTTGTTAGCTTCAGCCGCTGATCACTCCGGTCATCAGCGACGGGATCTGTCCCTGAATGATCTGCACGACCAGCGGAATCCGGACATCGACCTGTAACGAATCCAGCAACAGCGGACTGATGACCAGCATCTCCACGCTGAGAGTCATATCGATCTGCAGCAGCGTGCTGTTGAGGCCATAGGCCGAAGAACGGGCTTCAATCTGACCGGTCAGACTGTTGACCGCCCGCATCCGCAATTCCATTTCCGGACCGACCCCTGCCAGTAAAGCCGAGCCTGTCAGCATTCCTAGCGGCATCGAATAGATGATGCCCTTGTCATAATAGACCATGCGGGTATGGGGATCTTCTTCTCCCTGCTCCGCCGCATTCAGCGACGCCTGCGCGGCGGCCAGAGATTCGCTCATTAACGCATTGAGCTGGCCGGTATCGTATTGAATCTCCGTAATGGCGCCGCTGCTGTCCCGACTGATGTGAATCAGCTGCTGCGGATCCAGATCCAGCTCGCCGACAGCCTGACGGATCACCCGGGTGGCGGCATTGCGGACTTCGCTGAACGCGATCTTTTCCACATGCGGCCGCAGCGCCTGGTTCAGACGCAGCAGTGCCTGATTGCCGCTGTACAGAATCAGTCCGACGACCGCCGCCAGAAAAATCAGCTGCTTAGCTCTGTCCGTTTTTTTCCTTTTCATACATCACCTTCAGCAGCGCTTCCCGGCCGCTCATTCCTATATATATTCCGTTTTGGGCGGCCGTTGACGTCACCGCGGTAATTTTTCCATCCAGCATGGCGGCCATTCCCCTTCTGTCCGTCTGAAACCCTGCCAGTCCACGTCTTTCCAGCGCGCTCAGATTCCAGCTTTCATCCACCAGCACCCCGGCCGTGCAGACGATCATCCGGCAAGTCCAGTGCGGCAGCCGCAGGGTAATCAGCACATACCGGTACTGCTGCAGCTCCAGTGTCTTCAATTCGACCATAGGCTCTTCCCCCCCTCTCTCTCTATCAGTATAGAAAAAACTAAAGGATTCGGTGATGACCTTAACACTTCGAAAGGAAAAAAACACAGACACTGATAAACGAAAACCCATAACTCAACTCCAGTCGCTAAAACGAACTCAATTGGCGGAAACGCTGGAAACCACGCTCCATCATTATCGGCCCGCCTGACGCCGCAAGGAAAGCGCCGTCAGATCGATCAGGATACGCTGAATAAAATTGTACAATGCAACAAAAAAACAAGACTGAACCCGATGTCTGAAGACGGGATTTCGTCTTGTTTTTTCTGTCAGTAATTTCTGACTTCCTGTTCGAAATACGCCTGTGGATGAGCACAGACCGGGCAGACCTTCGGAGCATCCAGTCCTGTTACCGTATATCCACAGTTCCGGCATTTCCAGACAACCTGCTGTTTCCGGCGAAATACCTGTCCTTTTTCAATGTTGTCCAGCAAAGCCCGATACCGCTCTTCATGCGTCTTTTCAATTTTCGCAACTCCCTCCATCAATCCGGCGATCTGAGTAAAGCCCTCTTCCCGTGCTACCCGGGCAAACTCACGATACATTTCCGTCCATTCGTAATGTTCGCCCGTCGCCGCTTCCTTCAGGTTTTCCGCCGTTTCAGGAATCTGATTGCCATGCAGAAATTTATACCACAGCTTGGCATGCGCATTTTCGTTACAAGATGTTTCCTCAAACAATGCGGCAATGTGATTATAGCCATCCTTCCGCGCCTGTTTGGCATAATAGTCGTATTTGATCCGAGCCTGACTTTCTCCGGCAAACGCCATCCACAAATTCTGTTCCGTTTTTGAGCCTTTCAGTTCCATATCATCCTGTCTCCTTTCCGGGGTGTCCCGTCCTGTTCATTCTGGCCCGCTGTCAGATGGCGGCGATCCTGTCCCGTCCGCTTTCCTGCAGCATCAACAGTCTTCCCGATTTCCAGGAAATCAGACACAACTTCTCCATCTGAATCAAAATTTCATTTTCAGGAAACAACATCTGTTTTTTTCTCAATTTTCCATTTAAAAACATGAATCACGTCCGAATTTATGTTTTTTTTCTTCTTTTTTCGACATTTTTTTCGTTTTTTATTGACTAACTTCGATTTTGGAATACAATAAAATCATATTTTTTCAGGAGGGATTGTTATGAAAATCACCGATCCATTTGCCGAATTTGGCTCTATGTTGTTTGACGAGAGTCTGATGAAAGAACGGCTTCCGTATCCAATTTACAAAAAATGGAAAGAAACTGTCGCCAAAGAGGATTCACTGGACCGCAACACCGCTGACGCCATCGCTCATGCCATGAAACGCTGGGCGCAGGAAAATGGAGCAACCCACTTTACCCACTGGTTTCAGCCAATGACCGGTTCCACAGCAGAAAAACATGATTCCTTTATTGAACCGGGAGAAGACGGAAAACCACTGGTTCGGTTTTCCGGCAAATCGCTGATCAAGGGAGAACCGGACGCCTCCAGCTTTCCCAGCGGCGGTTTACGGGCAACCTTTGAAGCCCGGGGTTACACCTACTGGGACTGCACCTCGCCAGCGTTTATCCGTGATCATGTGCTCTGCATCCCGACCGTCTTTGTTTCCTATAACGGCGAATCGCTGGACAAAAAGGCCCCGTTGCTGAAATCCATTGATGCGATCAGTACCGCCGCTACCCGGATCGTCAACATTTTCGGCGATAAAGAAGTCCGCCGGGTAACCCCGATGGTGGGACTGGAACAGGAATACTTCCTGATCGACAAACGCTTTTTTGAACAGCGGGAAGATCTTGTACTGACAGGAAGAACGCTGTTTGGCGCTATGGCGGCCAAAGGACAGGAACTGGAAGATCATTACTTTGGCAGCATTCCAAGCCGGGTCGCCGCCTTTATGAAAGAGGTTGATCAGGAGCTTTGGAAGCTGGGAATCTATGCCAAAACCGAGCATAACGAAGTCGCCCCTTGCCAGTTTGAAATTGCCCCGATCTTCAGTAACGCCAACATCGCCATCGATCAGAATCATCTGACGATGGAAATTCTGCGCAAAACGGCTGATAAGCACGGTTTCGCCTGCCTGCTGCATGAAAAACCGTTTGCCGGCATCAACGGTTCCGGCAAGCACAACAACTGGTCGCTGGTCACCGATAACAACCAGAATCTGTTTGAACCTGGCGACAAACCGGCAGAAAACGTCCGTTTCCTCGTCTTTGTCTGCGCATTCATCAAGGCCGTGGATACGCATGCGGAACTGCTCAGGATGTCTTCTTCCGGTGCCGGCAACGATCATCGCCTGGGCGCCAACGAAGCCCCACCGGCTATCATTTCCATTTATCTGGGCAGCTACATCGAAAACGTACTGAATTCTCTGATGGGCGCTGAACGGACGGTTGAAGATCATCCGGACAGCAGCTTCGCACCGATTTCCGGATTGGCCTATATTCCCAAAGACAACACAGATCGCAACCGGACTTCACCGTTGGCCTTCACCGGCAACAAATTTGAATTCCGAATGGTCGGTTCCTCCCTTTCGCCATCATTTGCCAACGTTGTACTGAATACCATTACCGCAGATGCGCTCAACGAAATCGCCGATCAGCTGTCCGATCTGAAATATCGCCAGGATATTCGCAGTAAAGCACTGGAAATCTGCACGGACATTCTGAGACAGCATCAGCGTATTCTGTTTTCCGGCGACGGATATTCGGAGGAATGGGTGGAAGAAGCCCGGCGGCGCGGATTACCGAATATTCCTTCCTTCATCGAATCGGTCAGCGCGCTGACCTCGCCGAAAACCATTTCGCTGTTTACCCGCAACCACATCTACACCGAAAAGGAACTGCTGGCGCGCAGCGAAATCATGAGCGAACAGTATGTTAAGATTACAGCGATTGAAGCCAAGGTTCTGATCGATATGACCAAGACTGAAATTATCCCTCTGATCGTGAAGGAAATCCGCAATCTGGCGGAAACGGCTGCGAACCTGTCAAAACCTGCCGCTTATTTTGCCCGTCAGCTGGACCGACTGAATGAAATTCTGGATCGAATGGATAAGATGGTCACGCTGTTGGAAGAAAAAGACCGGGAAATTGCCGGTATCTCCGATACCCATGAACGGGGAATCCATTTCTATCACGAAGTTTCTCCACTGATGGAACAGCTCCGTCAGATTATCGATGAGCATGAAGCCTTCTGCGATAAGAAGCAATACAGCATTCCTAGCTACGAGGATATGCTTTATCACAGCCATTAAGCTTTTCCAATTGCCCCTTTTCTTCTGAAAAGGGGCGTTTTCTTATGCCAAAAACGACTCCCCAAACCGGTGCAGTTATGCTAAAATAAAGTTATACTTCAAGGAGGAATAATTCATGAGAGGTATTTTATTAATCAGTCACGGGCAATACGCTGAAGCGTTCAAAGGTTCTCTGAAAATGATCGCCGGCGAGGTAACGAATCTGTATTCCTGCTGCCTGCTGCCTACAGATGGTCCGGAACAGTTCCAGGAAAAGCTGACTCAGCTGGAACCGGAATTCGAAAAGTATGATGAGGTACTTGTTTTTGCGGATCTGTTCGGCGGTTCGCCATGCAACACCACTTTCGTCAAGTTTGCCCAGAATCCAAAATTCCACTTCATCGCCGGAATGAACTTCCCGATGGTTCTGACTGCAATCCTGTCGGAAAGCGAAAGCGTGGAAAATCTGATTGCTCAGGGACGCGAAGGTATCGTCGATGTCAAGAGCTTCATGGCCAGCATGAGCTCGGACGAAGACTGAGTTTTCCTTTCCGATAAAACTGAAAACGGTTTGATATCATCCCACTCAAACAGACGCATGAAATCAACGAATGTGTGTCTGTAGCGGTGGGATTTTCTATGCAAAGAAAGATGAAAATATCTGCTGAACAAAAAAGTTTCTATTTGTGAATCATGGTCCAGCAGAAGAATTATGGGAGAATCGTCAAAGCAAAAATGGAATTGAAACCATCAACAAAGATATCGCTGTCTTGATCCGCATTACCGGGTAAGATTTATTGAAAACCTCAATGAAATAAGAAAAAAAGCGATGGACAAAGAAGACCAAAACAGAATCCAATCGTATTGAATTTCAGAATGATAAAATATCAAATCTTCCCATAAATAAACCCAATCGGCTTAAAGCCGATTGGGTCATCACTTCAGTTGAATCCTGTCAGACTATTTTGCCTGCTGCAGCGACTGTTCATCATAGAACAACTGCTGAGCCAGATTGTGATAATGATCCTGAATCCGTTCCAGATCTGTCAGCACTTCGCTGATTACGACACAGAAGGAACCGTCAATCTGATGATCTTTCAGACGGCTGATCTGGTCCTGGCGGCTCTTTTCGCACGATTCATCCATTTTTTCTTCCAGCTGATCGATCTTCTGAAGCACATCGCGATCGGCATATTCTTCAATGTCCGGCAGCAGTTCACCGGTACGGGTCAGAATTTCCTTCAGTTCCGTTAGTTCTCTGACCGCCGCGGAGGTGATCGGCTGACCTGTCTGCATCATTTCCGAGGCGTGTTCCGACAGGTTGACAATATGATCTCCCATTCGTTCCAGGTCGTTGTTGATCTTAAACAGCACGTTCAGACGGCGGGAATCTTCCACATTCATCCGGGCTGTCGCGACATAGGGAATCGCTTCAATAATCTGCCGGTGCATGGAATCAATCTGATTCTCCTGAGTCAGAATCAACTCTTTATTCCATTCGCTTTCTGTCAGCCCTTTAAAGGCTTCAGCTAAACTGCTTTTAACAAGGCTGTACATCCGATTCAGCATTTCATTGATTTCATGCAGAGAAATGGTAACGTTTCCCAATCGCTGTTCCGGTACCGGAATGATCTGCGGTTCTCGTCCCTCATCCTTCGCACTGTCCGGAAGAAACTTCGTTGCCATCCCTGCCAAAACGCTTCCAAACGGCAGCAGAATCAGCGTAGTAACGATGTTGAACAACGTGTGGAAGTTGGCGATCTGCCCGGCAGGATTATCCGGCGTCAACGAGGCGACCCATTCCGGCAGCGGCAGCGCCAGTGTCAGAATGGAAAAAATAATCGTTCCACAGATATTGAACAGAAGATGAACCAGCGCAACCCGTTTGGCGTTTCGACAGGAACTCAGCGAAGAAAGAATCGCCGTGATGCAGGTTCCGATATTCATACCGAAAAGAATAAACACCGAATGCCGCAAAGCGATCAAACCATTATCGGCCAGTGTCTGCAGAATACCGACAGAAGCGCTGGAACTCTGAATGATGGCGGTAAACAGCGCACCGGCTAAAATCGCAATCAACGGGTTATTGAACGCCGTAATCAGATTGAGGAACGCCTGATTATCCCGCAGCGGCAGCATGGCATTGCTCATCATCTCCATTCCGATAAACAGAATGCCCAATCCGCCGATAATCATGCCCACTGAGCTGACCTTTTCCTTTTTGATGAACACGACCATAATCACACCCACCAGTGCAATTGCCGGTGCCGCAGCGCTGATGTCCAACGCAATCAGCTGGCCGGTAATGGTCGTACCAATGTTGGCACCCATGATTACACCTACTGCCTGAGGCAAGGTCATCAATCCCGCGTTGACAAAACCTACCGTCATCACCGTCGTCGCACTGGAGCTTTGTACAAGCGCTGTGATCAGCGCGCCGACCAGCACGCCAACAATCCGGTTGGAAGTCAGTTTTTCCAGAATCATCTGCAGCCGGTCACCGGCGCACAGTTCCAGTCCGTCGCTCATCATTTTCATGCCATACAAAAACAACGCCAGACCGCCCATCAGCCCAATCAAATAGCTTAAATCCATCGTATTTTCCCTTTCCTTAACAGTAAACCAGATTCATTATAAAGGATAACATAACCTCACGCTCACAAGAATTGTTAATTTTCTGTTAACTTTATGTTATTTTATTATTGACGAAATAGCTCGACTGTCAATATTCGGCCCCTTTTTTAACATTTCTTCGTCCTTTTTCTGCCACTCTGCTGCAGAAAAAAGAGAATGATTTTTGTCATTCTCCATCCTTTACTCTACTAATATTCCCAAAGCTTCAAGGGACTGGCGAATCTGATTCAGATTCTCCTGCGTTGCCTGATCCTCAACCGTTTCAGCACCGCGATATACATATTTCACTGCCTGTTCCAGACCCATCCCCAATTCCGCAACAATCCGCGCCGCGGCATCATCCTCATAGGCGTATTCAAGCCAGAAACCATACGCCATGGCCTGTTCCATCGTTTCGTTGTCAGCGTAAAAATCAGGATATGTTTCCACAATGAAGGTCATCGCTTCCTCACTCTTCTGATCGGAAACCCCGTTTTCCTGAATATCCTGTCTGGCCTGGCGCGCCAGAGCGTCAACCATGGTGCTTGTGTTGGGCAGTGGCGAAGGTGAGCTTTGCGGCTGGGATGTTCCGGTATTTCCTCCTGCCGCAGCCGCTATCACAATGATCAGCACGGCGATGACAATCCATTTTCTCTTGTTGTGCGGTTTCGACTGAATCTGATCTGTCTTTTTCTTCTTCATCTTGTTCTCCCTGTTTTTTTTGAACCTGTGACTTGCGTCCTGTTCTTTTCACAGTGATTATAGCGGCAGAAACCGATGACGATCAATGAGCAGTATCCATTCTTTATATTATCAAGATTTCCGATCTGCAAAAATGAAAACCGCAGGGAGATGAGCCCTGTTCTTCCATACCGCGGCAGCTTGTCAGAAGATCAGTCATGGTTTTTGATATTTGTTCATTATCCATGATCGCTTTTCATTTCTGATTTTTTCTGCTCCTATTTCTGGCTGATTGCGCTTTTTGAACTGTGTTGCACTGACTGGGACTGAAAATAGAGTAGAGGGAAGAAATTAATCTTCGCCCCTCTCATTGCACCGTACGTACGGGTCTCGTATACGGCGCTACATTTATATG
>CAJFOC010000025.1 GCA_904395815.1 uncultured Holdemania sp. | reverse complement strand
GTCAAGGACAGCTACAAGCACACATTCCATAAGAAAAAGAGGTTGTGTAACCCTGATTAGAAATCAGAGGTTTTTACACAGCCCCCTGATCTGCATATGGTGCGCCCGACAGGAGTCGAACCTGCGACCTTTTGAATCGGAATCAAATACTCTATCCAACTGAGCTACGGGCGCATCGCATGATTATTTTATCATTTCTTCCAGAATAGTCAAGCGCTGATTTGTCCTGATACGGGGATGATTTGTCCTGATACGGGGATGAAAGGGATTCCATCACTTCAGGTCCGCAACTTTCCGGAAGTAATGTTTATTTCTTTGCCATGGGAAAGTGATTATAATGAAACCAGACAGAAAAAGACCTCAAAAATGAAGCGAACCCCAAACGGGTGCGGCAGTTTTCTTTTGAGCGGATCACCGGATTTGATGATACTAAACAAAAAGTTTATAAAATGCTTGTAATTTTACCAGTTCTGTGTATAATAATTTCTGGGTTTATTGACGCGGATTATTATGTTTAGCGTTACTAAACAAAAGGGGGGGGAGGTTCTCATGGATATCGGAGCACGGATCAGACAGCTGAGAAACAAGAACAATCTGACGCTGGAAGAACTGGCCAGCCGCTGTGAGCTGACCAAGGGGTTTCTGTCTCAGCTGGAACGCAATCTGACCAGTCCCTCGATCTCGACGCTGGAGGATATCGTGGAGGCGCTGGGGATGACGATGTCGGATTTCTTCAAGGAGGATCAGGAAGAAAAACTGGTATTTACAGCCAACGATTACTTTATCGATGAAAAAGAGGACCACACGATTACCTGGATCGTACCGAATGCTCAGAAAAACCGGATGGAGCCGATTCTGCTGGAACTGGAACCGGGCTGTTCCTCGCAGGTGATCTATCCCCATGAGGGAGAGGAATTCGGTTATGTGATGAGCGGCCGCATCCGGCTGATGCTCAGCGGCAGGAAAAAGGGTCTGGCGGTGAAAAACGGGCAGACTTTTTATATCAAGGGCGATCGTGAACATTACCTGAAAAACGAATCTTCTTCGGCAGCCAGAGTGCTCTGGATCTGTACGCCGCCGATCTTTTAGGAAACAAGGGGAGATGGAATGCGATGAAAAAACTGATTCAATTCAAGAATATCGTCAAAAACTTTGACGGAAACGCGGTGCTCAAAGGCATCAACCTGGATATTTATGAAAATGAATTTGTAACGCTGTTAGGCCCTTCCGGCTGCGGCAAGACGACGCTGTTACGGATTCTGGGCGGATTTCTGGATCAGGATCAGGGCGAGATTATTTTTGACGGACAGGAGATTTCCGGCGTTCCGGCTTACAAGCGGGAAATCAACACGGTGTTTCAGAAATACGCGTTGTTTCCGCATATGAACGTGTATGACAACATCGCTTTCGGTCTGAAGATCAAAAAACAGAGCAAGGACGTCATTGAACAGAAGGTCAACCGGATGTTGTCGCTGATCGGACTGGAAGGATATGGCAAGCGCAATGTGACGCTGCTGTCCGGCGGTCAGCAGCAGCGGGTGGCGATCGCCCGGGCGCTGGTGAATGAACCGAGTGTGCTGTTACTGGACGAGCCGCTGGGAGCGCTGGACAAGGCGCTGCGCAAGGAGATGCAGTACGAGCTGAAACGCATCCAGCAGGAAGTCGGCATTACTTTCATCTTCGTGACGCACGATCAGGAAGAAGCGCTGACGATGAGCGATAAGATCGTGGTCATGAAGGATGGCAACATCGTGCAGATCGGCACGCCGACAGAGATATACAATGAACCGGCCAACGAATATGTCGCCCGCTTCATCGGGGAAAGCAACATCATCGACGGCGTAATGAAAGACGATTACAAGGTGCTGTTTGACGATCGGGTATATGACTGCGTCGACTATGGCTTCAAGAAAGATGAACCGGTGGACATCGTCATTCGTCCGGAAGATCTGGAAATCGTCGCGCGTGGCAAGGGCACGATCAGCGGCGAGGTCAAATCGATTCTGTTCAAGGGCGTGCATAACGAGATCATCGTGCAGACGGTATCCGGCGCATCCAAAACGGTAACGATGCATGTGCTGAAAAACCACGATCTGACCAATGCGGAAGCCGGGGAAAAGATTTCCGCCAACGATTTCTACATGGATCTGGAGGATGTCGAGCATCTGACCGACGCCGAGGTTATCGCCCGTGCCAACGCGCAGGCCTGGGATACCGACGATGAACTGGTATCGCTGAGCCGGGTGGAATACGAGGTCAAGGCGGAGCCGGGCGTCTACCCGGTGACCTTCGGGACATCGGCCGGGACCAGCATCACGGTCAAGACCACAGTGCTGGAGCCGAAGTTCATCGAGGATGAGCGCCGCGGCGTCGGCATTACGGCGTTTGACTTCTATAAAACCGCGGACGAGCTGAAGGAAAGCATCGCGCTGGATACGGATCTGTGCATCTGGGCCAAGGCGGAAGCCTGGGATCTGGAAGACGGCAGTCCGATTGAAATCGAAGATGTGATCTATGATTTTGATGAGGAAAACATCGCGGAGGGCGACTTCCCGATTACCTTTGCGACCAAGGGCCGGGAGTTCAAGGTGCATACGACCCGTTCCAGTGAAGTCGGCCGAAAGGTGGATATTCTGTTTTCACCGGAAGACATTCACGTGATGAGCAAGATGGGGAATCAGGCATGAAGACATTTGGAAAACTGGCATGGCCGTATATCGGCTGGATCGCGGTCTTCATTGTCGCGCCGATGTTACTGATCATGCTGTATGCCTTCACCCGTGAGGGCAACAGCGTGCTGACGCTGCAGTTTACGCTGAGCAACTTCACCCGTTTCTTTTCCGACAGCATTTTTCCCAATGTGCTGGCTCGCTCACTGAAAATCGCGGTCATGACGACGGTGCTGTGCATTTTGCTGGGTTATCCGGCAGCCTATATCATTTCCCGTCTGAGTCCGAAGCAGCAGTCGCTGGCGATTTTGCTGGTGACGCTGCCGATGTGGATCAACATGCTGATCCGGACTTATGCGTGGCGGGGAATTCTGGGCTATACCGACCTGGATTCTGAGATCAAGGTGCTGATCGGCATGGTATACAACTTCGTTCCGTTTATGATTATTCAGATTCACACATCGCTGACGAAAATGGATCAGAGCCTGATCGTCGCAGCCCAGGATCTGGGTGCCAGCAAGCTGCAGACTTTCCTGCGGGTCACGCTGCCGTTGTCGATGCCGGGGGTCATCGCCGGCATTACGCTGGTCTTTCTGCCGGCGGTATCCAGCTTCTTCATTCCGAAGCTGTTGGGCGGCGGGGATTACGTGCTGATCGGAAACCTGATCGAGAATTACTTCGTTTCCACCGGAGACTGGAATTTTGGCAGCGCTATTTCGCTGATCATGGCGGTGCTGATCATCTGTTCCATGATTCTGACGCGGAAATTTGACCGCCGGATTGGGGAGAAAAAATATGAA
Organism: uncultured Holdemania sp.; assembly: GCA_904395815.1. Classification (GTDB taxonomy): domain Bacteria; phylum Bacillota_I; class Bacilli_A; order Erysipelotrichales; family Erysipelotrichaceae; genus Holdemania. The sequence goes on along the minus strand of CAJFOC010000025.1, from coordinate 15,008 downwards.
TAAGCTGAAGAAATGGATCGGCAAAAGCTATCTGGGGCTGATCATGCTGTTCTTCTATGTGCCGATTCTGTATGTCATGGTGTTCAGCTTCAACGAATCCAAAAGCCTGACCCGTTTCACCGGATTTTCGCTGGAATGGTATGAGAAAATGTTCAGCAGCCGGCCTATTATGGAAGCGGTCTATTACACGGTGGTCATCGCGCTGATCGCGACGGTGGTCTCTACGATTATCGGTACGATTACCGCGATCGGTCTTTCCAAGTCCCGCCGTGTTCTGCGGGAGGTGGTGCTGCAGATCAATGACATTCCGATGCTGAATCCGGAAATTGTCACCGCGATCGGCTTTATGCTGCTGTTCACCTCATTGAATATTCAGAAGGGATTCTGGACTCTGTTAATCGCTCACATCGTTTTCTGTATTCCATATGTGATTCTGAGCGTGATGCCTAAATTGCGGCAGCTGGATGACAACCTTGCGGAAGCGGCGCTGGATCTGGGGGCAACTCCGATGCAGGCGCTGACGCGGGTGATCATTCCGCAGATCATGCCAGGCATTGTTTCCGGAGCGCTGATTGCGTTTACGATGAGCTTTGATGATTTTATCATCAGCTTCTTCACGACCGGTCCTGGCGTCAATAACATCGCAATTTATGTATATTCCTCCATCAAGCGAATCAATCCAAGCATTAACGCGCTGTCCACGATCATCGTGCTGGTAGTGACGTTGGTGCTGGTGCTTGTCAATGTTATTCCTGTGATTCGGGATAGAAAGAAGGGAAAAAATGAACAAGGGATTTAAAATTCTGGCCGCCGGCCTGCTGCTGCTTAGCGCAGGATGCAGCTCCAACGGGAGCACCAGCGACGTGGATCCGATAGAAACCTACGGCTGCGACGTCATCAACGTATACAACTGGGGAGAATACATTGGCGAGGACGTAGTTTCCAACTTTGAAAAAACGTATAACGTCCGGGTAAACTATTCGATGTTTGATTCCAATGAGGAAATGTACACGACATTGCTGGGAGGCAATGCCTATGATATTCTCGTGCCGTCCGATTATATGATTGAACGGCTGATCGAGGAAGACATGCTGCAGCCGCTGGACAAGGACAAGATTACGGTCTGGGATGATTTGGCGGAAGGTGTTTTGAACAAGCCATATGATCCGGATAACACGTATTCGGTTCCATATTTCTGGGGTTCCGTCGGAATTCTGTACGATACGACCAAAGTGGATCCGGCCAAGGTTGAGGAAATGGGCTGGGATATTCTGCGCGATACGGAATATGCGGGCGATATCTTTATGTACGATTCGGAACGGGACAGCTTCATGGTCGCTTTGAAAGCGCTGGGATATTCAATGAATACCGAAAACGACGCGGAAATTGAAGAAGCATATCAGTGGCTGCTGGAACTGCATCAGACGATGGATCCGGCTTATGTTACCGATGAAGTCAACGACGCGATGATCAATTCGGAAAAGGCTCTGGCTGTGGTGTACAGCGGGGCGGCGACCTATATCATTTCGGAAAATCCGGATATGGCTTATTATGAGCCAAAACAGGGAACCAATCTGTGGAACGACGCGATGGTCATCCCGGCCAACGCCAACTGTCCGGCGCTGGCTCATGAATTCATCAACTTCGCACTGTCTCATGAATCGATGATGGACAGTTCGCTGACGGTGGGCTATACCAGTTCAATTCAGTCGGTGCTGGATGAGCTGGGATCGGAAGGCGGCGATTTCTATGGCAATGAAGCGTACTCGCCAAGAACCGGTTATGAACTGGATGAAGTCTTCACTCACAACGAAGTGCTGAAAAGAAAGCTGTCCGAACTCTGGATTCGGGTCAAGGTCGGCTAACAGGCATGCAATACCCTGATTTCAGGGTATTGCTTTTATGATGAAAGGGAGGAAACAGAATGAGAAAGATCACCGCAGCGCTGATTCAGATGTCCTGTGACCGTGAGGTTGAGGTCAATCTGAAACGGGCCGAGGAACTGATCCGACAGGCCCATGGTCAGGGTGCGCAGATCATCCTGCTGCCGGAGTTGTTTGAACGGGAATATTTCTGTCAGCAGCGGCGCTATGATTTCTATGACTATGCCCGGCCGGTGAACGACAATCCGGCTGTGGCCATGGGCCGGCGTCTGGCACAGGAGCTGGGTGTGGTGCTGCCGATCAGCTTTTATGAGCGGGATGGCAATGAACTATACAACTCTGTCGCCTGCATCGACGCGGACGGGGCGGTATTGGGAGTGTATCGAAAAACGCACATCCCGGATGATCATTATTATCAGGAAAAATTCTATTTCAAACCGGGCAACACGGGTTTTCGCGTCTTTGATACCCGTTTTGGCCGGCTTGGAATCGGGATTTGCTGGGATCAGTGGTTTCCGGAAACGGCCCGCAGTCTGGCGCTTTTAGGAGCGGAACTGCTGCTGTATCCGACAGCCATCGGTTCTGAGCCGATCCTGGGCAGCGACAGTGCCGGACACTGGCAGCGGGTGATGCAGGGGCATGCGGCAGCCAACCTGATGCCGGTCATCGCGGCTAACCGTATCGGGACAGAGACGGTATCGCCATGTCCGGACAATGGCGGGCAAAGCTCCGCGCTGACTTTTTACGGTTCTTCTTTCATGACGGAAGAAACCGGCGTCCTGGTGGCGCAGGCTTCGCGTGACCGGCAGGAAATTCTGGTTCACGAATACGATCTGGATGAAATTCAGGCCAATCGGCTCAGCTGGGGACTGTTCCGTGACCGGCGGCCGTCGATGTATCAGGTGCTGGTGAAATAGCCGGCATAGAACTGAGGGAATGGAAAACCTCAGTTTTTCTTTATACCGGAGCGTATCACCGGAAGAATCATACGTTCAGGTTATGCCAGGGCATAGAGGATAAGTATTAGACATTGTGCCGGGCCGCGCTTACAATAAGAACAACCTGAAATTTCTGCGGTCTCATCACGGCCGCTGGACGACTATTTTTCTAATGCTGAGGCAGCGCAGTCGGCGTCCCAGTCTCTGAACTATGAAATTGAAGTGCGAAAAAGCCAGATACTGGATTATCATCTGGACGACTACGATTTTGAGCTGGAAGTGGTTCGCGTTGAAGAAGATGAGGATGGGGTTACTCATATCATGCTGAATGAAAACAGCGTAGAGAATTTCACGGCGTTACCGGGTGTAGACAGCTGTCGATATCAGCGGTTTCACTGGTTTGTATTGAGTACTGATGAACAGGGACAGCTGTTGATCGAACATTATGTTCATTTTTCGCCGATTGCGATGATGTTGCTGCAGGAAGGGGGCGATCTGGAACAGACGGATCAGCTCAGTCAGATTCTGGATGAGTTGCTGCAACAGCTTCAGGCAAGTGTTTCTCATCTGCAGACAGAAACTGAAGCAGTAGAACTGCCAACGGTGGATCATTCTTATGACAGCGAACAGGCGCTGGCTTATGCCCGCCAGTACGTGAACGAGCGCAATGAAGCATGGCAGGATTATGGCCGTTCGGGCGGCAACTGTCAAAACTACGCTTCTCAATGTCTGCTGGCTGGCGGGATTCCAATGGATCTGGAGGGCAGTGCGGTCTGGAAGTGGTATTCGGATGCGTTGTACAACGATAACACATCTCGCGGCCGTTCCAGTTCCTGGACCGGAGTTGATGAATTCATGCAATATGCGGCTGCCAACGAGGGATTCGGATTGGCAGCGTTGAGCGATGCTCCCTGGCTCAGCGGTCAGCTGGGAGATCTGATTCATCTGGGCGTTTTGGGAGAATGGCGTCATACGGCTATGATCTGCGAGAGGATCGTCAATGAAGCGGGGGAAACGGGGGATTATCTGGTGGTTTCCAACACGCAGAACCTGCAGGATTATCCGGTCAGTCTGTATGGCTACACTCAGTTTCAGCTGACCCGCATCGCCGGCTGGAATGACTAGCGAAAAGCAGTATCGTGTCTGGTAAAACGCAGCAACGGCTTGGGATTCCCATGGCAAGCCTTAAAGGGGAATGATCATGAGATTTTCCCCTTTTTCATTTTTCCTTTTCTTTTCCAGTTTCAGTGAGTATAATCATAGCGGATTCTGAGGAGGATGTATGAAGAAGAGGACAAAACATCAGAACGACCTGGGGAACGATCCGGTTTTACCGCTGGTGCTGAGACTGGCGATCCCTTCAATGATCGGCCAGTTTGTCAATGTGCTGTACAGTGTGGTGGATCGGATGTATATCGGACATATTCCGCTGATTGGGGATCAGGCGCTGGCCGGGGTAGGGGTAACCGGTCCGATTGTGACGCTGATCAGCTCCTTTGCTTTTTGGGTAGGGATTGGCGGCGCTCCATTAATGAGCATCCGGATGGGAGAAAAGCGACATCATCAGGCGGAACAGGTGCTGGCCAACAGCTTTGTGATGATTCTGGTGATGGCAGTGATTCTGATGGGAATTTCCTATCTGTTCAAGACGCCGCTGTTACTGGCATTTGGCGCCAGCGTTGAAACGTTGCCGTATGCGGACAGCTACATGAGCGCGGTGCTGACCGGCACGGTCTTTTCTCTGATCGCCAACGGACTGAACCAGTTCATCATTGCGCAGGGCTTTGCCAATGCAGGAATGAAGTCGGTGATCATCGGCGCGGTGTCCAATATCATTCTGGATCCGATTTTTATTTATCTGCTGGATCTGGGAGTCGCAGGAGCGGCATGGGCGACTGTGCTTTCTCAGCTGTTTTCTGCCTGTTATGTGCTGCGGATTCTGTTTGGCCGTCAGTTGCCGGTACGCATCACATTTCGCGGTTATTCGCTGCGTACGATGCTGATCATTCTGAAAATTGGGTTGGCGCCGTTTCTGATTCTGGCGTTTGACAACATTCTGATCATCACGTTGAATACCGTTTTACAGCAGGCGGGCGGAGAACGGGGAGATATGCTGGTGGCCAGCTTCACAATCGTGCAGAGCTTCATGATGCTGATCACTACGCCGCTGGGCGGGATTACCGGCGGAACTCAGGCCATTCTCGGCTACAATTACGGAGCGCGGCAGGTTGACCGAATCCGCGAGGCACAGCGTTGGATTATCCGGGTAGCAGTTATTTTCTGCACTGTCATGTTTGTGCTGGCGCAGATCGTGCCGCAGGTGTTTGTCGCGCTGTTTTCCAACAGTCCGCAGACGATGGAATTCTGTACCTGGGCCATCCGCGTCTATACGCTGGGAATCATTCCGCTGGCTGTTCAGTATGCGGTGGTGGATGGATTTACCGGGATGGGAATTGTGCGTATGTCGCTGCCGCTGTCTTTTCTGCGCAAGCTGAACTTTTTCATCTGCGTCTTTGCGTTTGCCGCGCTGGGCGGAGCCGAAGCCATTTTTTATGCGGAACCGGTGATCGATGTACTGGCCGGAATCTGTTCCGGAATCATTTATTTTACGGTTTATCAGTCCATTCTGCGCAAGCGGGAACTCTCATCGCCGGCAGCGGAAAAAGCGGGATAATCCATAAGACTGTTCGCTGTCTGATCGGCGAACGTTTTTTATGGCTGAAATTTGTCAGGAATCGCCCTGGGATTGGTGAAAAATTCCAAAATATGGTAAACTTACCATCAAGGACAAAGAGGTGAGCAGGCCGTGATCAGGAAATATCTGGATATGGATGTGTATGAAGCGCTGCAGCAGCGGCTGGATTTCCTGTTTCGGGAGTTTGACAACATTTATGTTTCTTTCAGCGGCGGCAAGGACAGCGGTTTATTGCTGCATCTGGTGCTGGATTATCGCCGCCGGCATGGAATTCAGAAAAAGGTCGGGGTTTTCCATCAGGATTTTGAGGCGCAGTACACCGTGACCTCGGAATATGTGGAGTGGATGTTTGATCATTACCGCGATGAGATCGAGCCTTACTGGGTCTGTCTGCCCATGGCCACCCGAACGGCGGTCAGCAGCTATGAGATGTTCTGGTATCCGTGGGATGATACCAAAGAAGAACTGTGGGTTCGTCCCATGCCGGAAAAGGAGTATGTCATCAATCTGAAGCACAACCCTTTCTTCCATTATCGTTACCGCATGCATCAGGAGGATTTGGCCAGGCAGTTCGGGCGCTGGTACAAGGATGTGCATGAACAGAAAAAAACGGTCTGTCTGCTTGGCGTCCGGGCCAGCGAGTCGCTGCAGCGATACAGCGGCATCGTCAACAAGCAATATAGCTACAAAGGTGAGGCCTGGATCACCCGCAGTTTCAAGGACGTTTACAACGCCTCGCCGTTGTATGACTGGCGTACTCAGGATGTCTGGGTGGCTTACAGCCGTTTTCAATATCGGTACAATCGACTGTATGATCTTTATTATAAAGCGGGGCTGAAAATCGATCAGATGCGGGTCGCCTCGCCCTTTAACGATTATGCCAAGGACAGTCTGAATCTGTATCGTGTGATTGATCCGCAGATCTGGATGAAGCTGGTTGGCCGTGTGCAGGGAGCCAATTTCACTTCGATTTATGGACGAACCCGGGCAATGGGATATCGATCGGTAAAACTGCCGGAAGGACATACGTGGAAATCCTATACGATGTTTCTGCTGGATACGCTGCCGGAGAGGGTTCGCAACAATTATATCAAGAAGTTCAATACGTCCATTCGCTTCTGGCATGAAACCGGCGGAGGTCTTCCGGATGTCGCCATTCGGGAATTGGAGCGCAAGGGGTATGCGATTGCAAGAAACGGCGTGTCCAATTACACCAAGGATAAGAAGACCCGGGTCATCTTTCTCAGCGAAATTCCGGATGATACTGACAACATCCGGTTTACCAAGGACATTCCCAGCTGGAAGCGTATGTGTTACTGCATCCTGAAAAATGATCATATCTGCCGTACGATGGGATTTGGTCTGACCCGCCAGCAGCAGGCGCGGGTACGGGCCATGACGCAGAAATATGAAAGTCTGGAGGAATTGGAAGATGACGTATAAAAGTCCTGTTTATTCGATTCGCAGGGTACCGATCGAAAAGATCAGCCCGAATGATTACAACCCCAATGCCGTAGCGCCGCCGGAGATGAAGCTGCTGTATGACAGCATCAGGGAAGACGGTTACACCATGCCGATTGTCTGTTATTATGACCAGCAGAACGATCAGTACATCATCGTTGATGGTTTTCACCGGTATCGGATTATGCTGGATTATCCGGATATCTACGAGCGGGAGGAAGGCATGCTGCCGGTGTCGGTGATCGATAAGCCGCTGGACAAGCGCATGGCCAGTACGATTCGTCACAATCGGGCCCGCGGCAGTCATGATGTGGAGCTGATGAGCAATATCATCAAGGAACTGGCGGAAATCGGCCGGTCGGATGCCTGGATCAGCAAGCATCTGGGAATGGATCGGGACGAAATTCTGCGCCTGAAGCAGATTACCGGGCTGACCGCGCTGTTCAAGGACGTCAACTTCGGAGCTGCCTGGGTTCCGGAAGAAGAGGAAGAGGAAAGCCTGCGCCGCATTCCGGTACACAATCAGTAAAAATCCGCTGAAGTCCAGCGGATTTTTTATGGCGTCACAATTATTCCGTTTCTTCCGTTGGCGTTGCGGAGGAAGCGGCGTCATCTTCTGTGGTTTGAGCTGTAGCGGAACTTTGCGCATCAGAATTCTGATCTTCTGAATCATCTGATGAGGATGGGGTGCCAGGGACGCCGTCATAGAACGTATAGTTGGATGGCCGCATGTGCATCGAGGCCGCGGTGGTAGCGTCGACCCCTTCTGCCACTTTCCCAATCACCACGGCAGCGACCAGCTGTACGTTGCCTTCGAGCGGGATGTCCTTGATGTCTTCTCCATATTCATGCGGGAATCCCCATCCGCGCATCAGGTTTTTGCCGTCGATGTATTGGGTTGGATTGTTGAGCGCCGCCTCTCCATACAGACCGCCGAAGATGTGTGTGTTGTATCCGAGCGCATGGGCGGCAAATTGTAACCAGGCGATGGTGATGCCGGTGTCCATGTAGGCGGAGGAAGCCGCCGGCTGATAATAGGATCCATAACTGCTTTCTTCACCGGTGGTGCTGTCCAGGTAGACGCCATATTCGCTGGCATGATCTTCCTGAGGAAGAATTTTGTCCGCATAGAACAGGACGGTGACTGTGCCTTCGGTTACGCTTTTGCCAACCGCTTTTCCGGAATGATCCCAGTAATCACCGATGACATCAAACTGATCCTGATAGTCGGTAAGCACGACGCAGAAAACTTCACTGTACTGGACGGCCAGCTGTGCTTTCATCGCAGTGTCCAGCATCTGAATCAGTTCCTCCTCCGTAGGCTGATCCTGAGGATCTTCGGACCAATATCCATTGTCGACGGACATCCAGGTCGTCGGGTTGTTTTCCATGTAATCGATCAGTCCGGCAGGATTGTAGGCCGCCGGCTCTTCGGAAACGGCAGGATTTGAAGAGTTCTCTGTCTGGGTGGAGCAGCCGGAGAGCAAGCCGGCAGTCAGGGCGGCCGCAGTCAGAATCTGCGGTATTCGCGGATGTTTTTTCATTGTTTTTCCTCTCTTTCTGATTTTATTGTAGTAGAAGAGACGCAAAACAATATGCTAAAATTTAATCAAGCTGAAGAATTATTCGAACAGGGGGAAAGGGGGAAAACGAAAAGGTATGAACAGCAGGCAGCTCGAATGTTTTATCATGGCCGCTCAGACCGGGAGTTTCGCACAGGTTGCGGAACGTCTGTTTCTTTCTGTGTCGACGGTTTCCTATCAGATCAGAAATCTGGAGGAGGAACTGGGCGTGACCTTGTTCATCCGCTATGGCCGGCATGTCGAATGTACGGCGAGCGGTCGATATTATTTTGATCAGGTTCAAAAACTTTCGCGGCTGCATTGGGCGGTGCTGCAGAAAACAAGACAGATCGATCAGTCCCGCAGCCTGCTTACGGTGGGCTTTACCCGGGAAATGATGCTGAATAACTATATGCTGCTGGATACGGAATTCCGCCGCCGTCAGCCGGAGGTGGAACTCAGAATCATTCCGGTAAAATATCATGACGGCGTGGTGCCGCTGATGTTTCAGTTTGCCGATCTGATGTTTACCTACGAATGCCGGGTCAGAAATCAGGGCAGCCTGGATTATGTGCGGCTGACGAAGGAAGATTTTTACTGCGTTGTCAGTGCAGCCAGTTCTCTGGCGAAGAAGAAGGAAATTGTTCCGTCGGATCTGGCGGAGCAGACTCTGATTTACACGGAGGACAACGCGGGCTGGATGCGGGAGCTGCAGGAGATGATCGAACAGACAGGACCGGTCAGAAGTGAAATTCTGGGGGCTGAGGAACTGGTGGCCGTGCGGGTACGCGGCAATCAGGGTGTGTCGATACAACATTATTGCCCGCAGGTGAACAATGAAAACGGGCTGGTTTATCTTCCTTTTCGCTGCGGCAGACGAATTTCCCGGGTTTTGGCCTGGCGGCGATCGGATGGGAATCCAGCGGTGGCGTGGTTTCGGGACGTCGCTGTCAGCGCGCTGGGTGAACGTTTGCCGGGAAGAAGGGAGTGTGCGGCTTGATGAAATGGATTACGGGATTGCTGGCTGCGGGATGTCTGATCTGGGCGGCAGAGGATCTGATTCACATTCTGACAACAGGCTGCCAGCTGCTGCAGCAATATCCGCAATACGAGGCGGTACAGGCGCTTGTCGGTTATCAGGCGCTGGCCATTGGGGTGAAGCTGGCTGGCGCCGGATTGCTGACGATGGTGACAATCCGGTCTGGACACAGAAAAAAGCATCCGTTTTGAAGTGAGATTTTCCGCTTCCGATTTGGTCCTTCAGAAAATTCACCTCGGTTGCGGATGCTCTGTCAGACAACCTCTTTTTCCGTATCGGAAATTCGGCGTACAGGAATCAGCACCCGACCGTAAAACAGATGGTCGCTGTGCTTTTTCAGCGCGATGTAGGGATCAAAGGTGATTATGCCGTCCATCTTATAATGATGATCCTGAAGATAGTGAAGCACCGGATCCAGAAAATGAATGAGCGGAATGTTCATGGCCCTCTGACGTTGGAATACATAGCTGATGCAGCAAGAGTCCGGCAGACTCATGACCTTCTCAGAAAGACGGAGCTTCAATTCGCCAGCCAGGGACTGACTGACAATCAGACCGCTGTATTCTTCAATGGAACGTTGCCGGACATCGGCGCAGAAAAGATAGGGCGTCATGGATACCAGCGGAAGTCTGTCGAGCCAGTCCGCCAGAATTTCGCAGCTTTCCTGATCGTCCAGAAGATAGATGTCATTATCCACGGTTCGATGGCGGTAGCCGATGAGAAAACTGGCTTCCCGCTGAGTTTCATGGATCGTGCCCAGCTGTTTTTCCATATTCTGTATGAACTGAATTTTCTGGCTGAGCTTTTTCTGTTTTTCTTCAAGAAAGCGCAATTGGCGGTGCAGCTCTTCCTGATCTTCATTGAGAACCCGTTCGATTTCAGACAGATCAAAATCATAGAGACACTGCTGCGCCTGCTTTTGGTTGAGTCCGTAGGAGCGGTACAGTTTGTAGTGCATCAGATTATGCAGATCCACTTCATTGAAAAAGCGATAACCGTTTTTCTGGTTTTTCCGCGAATCGATGATCCCCATTTTATCATAATATCGCAGCGTCGTTTCCGGAATTTTCAGCAGTCTGGATACTTCGCCGATTTTATAGTTTGCCATGCCCTGATTCCTCTTTCCTATTCAGAGTGTACCTGATAATTTGAAAAGAAGTCAAGAGGTCCGGCTGTTGAGAAACCCGGGATGCATGGCGGACTGTGCTGGAGAGGGTGGAGAGATTTCCGGTGAACCACAGATAAAAGTGAAAAGTTGAATTTTTGACCCATTTCGGTAGTAATTTCAAATCAGCTTTGTTATGATTAGGTCAGGAAAAGGAGAGTTGATTATGATACTGGACGATTATCAGAAACGTGTGGATCAGCTATTTGAGCAAATCAGAACGACGCAGCGGGAGAACATCATCACGGCGGGAAAGATGATTGCGGAAACCATCGATCAGGGCGGCAACATTTACCTGAGCGGTATCTGCCATTCCATCGAAATGGACCTGTTCAACCGTGGCGGAGGGCCTGCCTTTTATCGGGTTTTCCATTACAAACTGGATGTGCAGTCGGATGCCCGGGAAAGAGATCGCAGCGATCTGGATACGGATATGGAAGGATTGGGAGCTTACGTTTTGAAAGCATCCACAATCCGACCGGGAGACATCCTGTTTGTGGGATCGGTATCGGGACGGACCAAAGGGGTCGTCGATCTGGCCTGGGAAGCCAAAAAGATGGGGATTAAGGTTATTGCGATGAGCTCGATGAGCTATGCCAAGACGGTTGATCCAGTACATTCTTCCGGGAAGAAACTGTATGAATTTGTTGATCTGACGCTGGACAACTGCGCTCCGGCGGCGGAGGCGATGATGAAGATCGATGGCATTGAAGCGAATTTCGCGGCCGCCAGCGGCATCGCCAGCACTTATATTCTCTGGTCTGTTACCGCTGTGGCGCTGGAGGAAATGATGAAGAGCGGCAAGACGCCGCTGCTGTTAAAAAGCGCGAATTTCCCGGGTGGCCCGGAATACAACAACAACGAAGTCTATCCGCATTATAAGGAATTCGGCTGGTAAACAACAGCCGAAAACCGGTAAACAGCCTGAAACCGAAGAGTCTCTTCTGTTTCGGGCTTTTTTTGAAAATCTAAAAAAAAGCTTAAATTTTTCTTCGCTCCCGTTTATTCATGGACGGATATGGTAGAATGAAAGAGCATGTGAACAGCATCTGAGGGAGGAATACGTTGTGAATCAGGAAAAAAAGAAAGAATTCATCGTCAATGTGATCTACATCTTGATTTGGCTGGTCATTGCGTATTTCATTCTGAAAATGGTGGTGCCGCTTCTGACGCCGTTTATACTGGCGTTTCTGCTTGCCTTTGTGCTGAGAAAGCCGATTCGCCGGCTGGAGCAAAAACTTCATATTCACAGGAAGGCGGCGTCAATTCTGCTGGTGGCGCTGTTTTACTGTACGATTGGGCTGCTTCTGACTCTGTTGGGGATTCAGTTAGTTGCCACGGTGAAAGATTTGCTGGTGCAGCTTCCGGATATTTATACGCGGATTATTGAGCCGGCGCTGGAACACATGGCGCTGCAGCTGGAATCGCTGGATATCAAGCTGGATCCGCAGCTCAGCACAGCGCTGAACGATTTGTTTGATCAGTTACTGGCGGCGGGAGGAAATCTGGTATCTTCGATTTCCATGAGTGCGGTCGGCGCTGTTTCCAATGCGGCGACCTCGGTTCCCGGGGTGTTCCTTGGCTTTGTTCTGATGATCATTTCCAGTTTCTTCATCGCAATGGACTATGATAAAATTGTTGGTTTTGCGGTGCGTCAGCTGAATCAGAAGCATAGCCTGCTGCTGACGGAAATCAAGAATTATATTGTGGGAACGCTGTTTTTGTGTATCCGAAGCTACTTTATTATCATGGTAATCACCTTTTTTGAACTGTCGGTGGGACTGTCTGTTCTTGGTATTGACAATGCCGTGATTATTGCGATGCTGATTGCCATTTTTGATATTCTTCCGGTATTGGGAACGGGCGGCATTATGATTCCCTGGACGATCATTGTGTTTTTGCAGGGAAATTTTTCTCTGGCACTGGGCTTGCTGGTTCTTTATTTGTTGATTACGGTGATCCGCAATATCATTGAACCTAAAATTGTCGGCGCTTCGCTGGGCCTGCATCCGGTTCTGACGTTGATCAGCATGTTTGTCGGTCTGCGTTATTTTGGTTTTCTCGGGATGTTTGGCTTTCCTATTCTGCTTTCTTTGCTGCGCAATCTGAATGAGAAAGGAATTATTCATCTATATCAGTAAAGTGGAGGCCGAAAGGATTTTCGAACGGAGCTCTTTTTCCCTGGATTCTTTTGTGAACATTTGCGCGAATTTCTGGTACAATTAAAAAGGTTTCAGTCTTTATTGAAAATAAAGAAGTTCGATAGTCAAAAGGGGGAGTGGAGATGAAAGGGGATATTCGACTTATCCTTTGCGATATTGACGGGACTTTGGTGACAACGGACCGCAGATTGACGCCCGCAACGAAAGCCGCTATTGAGAAATTGCATCGGCATGGTATGTATTTTGGAATTGCATCCGGCAGATCGATTGATCAGCAGCTGATGCATCAGGCTGAGAACTGGGGTTTTGACTTTCAATTCGAAGTGCTGATCGGCATGAATGGATCGGAACTCTGGGATGGTTTGCAGCATCGACGGTATGATTACTACAAGCTGAAACGGGAATGGATCAAGGAAATTGTTGAACTGATGCAGCCTTTTGACCTCAATCCTTTCCTTTATTATCATGATAAGATGCTGTGTCTGAGGGTGGATGAGTCGACGCTGAATTCATCCCGCAAGAATCGCACGGAAATTCTGGTGGCAGAGGATGTGTCGCAGCTGTATGCCGAGGAGAATGCTAAAATTATGTTCCGCATTCCGGAAGAGCGGATGGAACAGATTGAGAATTATGTGAATCAGCATCCCTCTCCTTATTACAAGGCGTTTAAGACGCAGACGACGATGCTGGAATTTGCGGATCGGCGTGTTTCCAAAGCCGTTGCGCTGAAAAATTTCTGTGCTAATCATGGTCTGAGCACGGATCAGGTGGCAGCATTTGGAGACATGACCAATGACAACGAGATGATTCGGTGCAGCGGTTGGGGCGTCTGCATGAGCAATGGCAGCGAAGAGACCAAAGCACTGTCTGATGATGTTACGGAACGCAGTAATGATGAGGATGGGTTTGCGCACTATCTGGACGAACACCTGTTTCAGCCGCGTGGCTGGTGAATGGGTTTGAGGATTCTCAGTTCAAAAAACGGATATATTTCCTGCGGGTTTATCGGATTTCTGGCCGGTAAATCCAGCAGGAGGTATATCTTTTTTGTCGAGCGGCTGCGGGGCGAGGGAGCGCTCAGTCCGGATCGTCCGTCTGATTCAAAAGAGAAAAAAGAAGAATGTTGATCATGCCGCTGGCTGCGAACAGCGTTTTGATCAAAAGAGCGATTCCGGGGGCGTGCAGTTCAAGAGTATTTAGTACATCCCACTGGAAAATGCCATCCATCCCATAACACAGACAACCGATAATTGAAAAAAGCAAACAACATTTTTGAATGGTTTTCATTGACTTTCCTCCTTTATCAGAATAGTGTTCGGCAGGCAATTTATGCATGAAACGACAGAAAAGGGCATACCTTGTGTTGAAAAGGAAAGGTGGAATTATGAAAAAGAAAATCGCAGTGATTGCAGGCGTTCTTCTGTTGGGAGTGGCTCTTCTGTTGATCTTCAAACCGGCTTCGTTTGAGAAGAAAGCGGATGAAACGATGCAGAAGATGACCAGCTACAGGCTGGAAGGGAATATGGAGATTTCCAGCGGGGAGGAGTTCAAAAACTATGCCATTACATCCTCCTGGATGAAGGAGGGAGAAGATGAGTATTTTAAGGTCAGCATGGTGGACAAGGCGCTGAACCAGGAACAGATTATTCTGAAGAATCAAGAGGGCGTTTTTGTGATTACGCCGTCTCTGAACCAGGTATTCAAGTTTCAGGGAGAGTGGCCGATGAATTCGCCGAAGCCGTATTTGCTTCAGACGATGATGGATGTGCTCAAGGGAGAACATCAGACAACGAAGGAAAAAGATGGGTACCTTGTTGCGGCACAGGCCAGTTATCCGAGTGCATCGCAGCTGGTTCGACAGGAGATCAAATTCAATAAGGAGGCAAAGCCGCTGTATCTGATAGCGTATGATGCTAATGATGTTGCAGCGTTAACGATGGAGTTTACCGCGGTCAGTTATAATGAGGGTTTTGAGACGGGGTATTTTGACACTCCGAAATCGTCCATTGAGATGCCGACGAGCGGTTATGACAGTCTTGTTGAATTACCGTTATATCCGATGATGGTGTTCGATTCCAAGCTGGTGGCTTCGACGGTCTCATC
>CAJFOC010000024.1 GCA_904395815.1 uncultured Holdemania sp. | reverse complement strand
TCGACCAGCCGCCGTAGCCGTGATTGTGGATATCGATGATGCCGGGGATGATGCGGTCGCTGCCTACGTCTACGATCTCTCCTGGCAGCGGATGATCGCTTATGCACCGGATTCGGCCCGCCTCGATTTCCAGCCAGCCTTCCCGGATCCCCTGTTCAGTTACAATCCGGGTTGAATGAAGAATTGTTGTCATGCGTTGTCCTCCAGTCTCATCTGCCGGTAAAATTCCGGATTGAACAAATCCGGCGACGTCTGCCGGTCATAGACCTTTCTGCCCATGACATAAGTACAGATCGCCTGATAATCATCGCTGATCACCGCAAAATCCGCATCCTTGCCGATCGCCAGTGAACCTTTATGATCCGCGATGCCATAGGTACGGGCCGGATTGAGTGAAGCCATCTGACAGACTGTCGTCAGCGGCATGCCCAGCTTTTCCACCAGATTGCCGATCCCGTAAAGCACCGGCTTGGAACTGCCGCACAGCCGGCCGGTGTCGCTGAGACAGAACCCCTCCGGTGTCACCGAAATCACCATGCCCGGGTGCCATCCCCGATATTTCCCCACCGGCGCGCCAGCCATGCCGGAACAGTCGGAAATCATCATGAACCGGGATGGATCCTTAATTTTGAAATACAGCTTCAGCATATCCAGACTGACATGCAGACCATCGCAGATGACTTCGCACTCCACTGCATCGTTGGTCAGCGCCGCTCCCAATCCGCCGATATCACGATGATGCAGACCGGTCATGACGTTGCCGGTATGGGTCGCTACGGTAATTCCCCGGGCATACGCCGCCATCGCCTGTTCATACTGATTGTCGCTGTGCGCGTTGGCCAGTGTCACTCCCTGGGAAAGAAAGTAATCGATGATCGGATCAATCCCCGGGATTTCCGGCGCCAGCGCGACCAGTTTCAGTTTCCCCTGGCCATCTTCCACCATCTTTCTGGCCGTATCCAGCGACACTTCAGGCCAGCCGGTTTTGATTCCCTTTTCCCCCACCCGGTTCAGCCATGGTCCTTCGCTGTGAATCCCGGCAATCTGTGCTCCGTCACTCACCTCGTCCGCCACCTCGCTGACGCTGCGGATCATCGATACCGCGCAGGTTGGAAACACGCTGGTTACCCCCTGAGAAGCCAGCGCTTTCAGATAATGACGGACCGTCTGTTTCTGTACCTGCGGATCTTCGCTGACCTGACCGGACAGTCCATAACCGTGAGTGCCGTGATTGTGTGTGTCAAAAATACCGGGAATGATGCGGCTAAAGCCCACATCGACAAGGTTATCCACCTCGTCTGCGTTTTCAGTCAGACCGGCAATCCGGCCATCCTCCACCACCATGATCCCGCTGCGGATTCCGTCTTCCCAGACGATCCGCTCGCTTTTGAAGCCTGTCCTCATTCCTGTTCCTCCTTCTGTCTGAGCGCTTCGCTGACAGCCAGCCGACGCCGGCAGCGCCATGGATATCCTGGCGTCTCTGTGCCGGCTGCGATCAATTGTATTTTTGTATTGATAAGAGAATGAATGGATAAAAACGAAGCCGTACGACGCGGAATGGGATTCTCTTTCATCTATCATTCTCTTTTCTGAAATTCAGATAGAAAAGGGCTGCAACGTAGCCCTTTGTGGATCATCAGAAAATTCCGAAGAATGCCAGAACAATGCTGATGACGAGAATACCCAGTACAAGCGTTACCGGACGAACACCCTTTTTGATCAGGGAAACCATTCCGAATACCAGGACAATGGACAGAATTCCCGGCATGATGGAATCCACGACGCTCAGCACATCCACCGAAGTCTGACCGACATCGATCGTCCAGGCCAGCGGAACAGTGACCATCGATGCGACCATCGCGCCAACCATGCTCAGACCCAGAATCGCCGCCGCCTTGGTCAGCGAGTTCATCAGTCCGGTAGAGAAGACGGAGTCAATAAACGAAGTACCCATCGTATAGCCAACCCGCAGCAAATACCAACGGGCGATGACCTGCGAGCCGCCATACAGCAGAACAAACAGCAGCACACCCAGCAGATTGCCTTCCGAGCACAGGCCGATCGCAATACCGGCGGCGATAACCCGGACGCAGTTGAAGAAGAAGGCGTCGCCGATACCGGCGGTCGGGCCCATCAGCGCGACTTTGATATTTTCAATCGTATCGTCGTCAACCGTTCCCTTGGTCATCTTCTCCTTTTCCATCGCGTAAGCCAGACCGGCGATGAAACTGAACAGCACCGCGTGCGTATTGAAGAAGTTGTTATGACGAACCAGCGCCTTTTTGCGTTCTTCCGGATCCGTGTATAATTCGTCGATCGCCGGAGCCATCGTACAGCAGAAAGCGTTGCCTTCCATCTTGACCATATTGAATCCGCTGAAAACCAGACCGGAATTCCAGAACATCGATCTCAGCGTTTTCTTTTCCTGAGCGGATAACTGTGTCTTAGCCATTAGAAGAAGTCCTCCTCTCCATTACCGGCCGATGCAGCCGCAGCGGCATTGGCGTTTTTCGCATCCAGCAGCTTCTTGTCATTGTAGAAGTACATGATCGCAACAACGGCCATGATGATCGCGATCGGCAGCTGAGCCAGACCGAGATATTTCGAAAGAACGAAGCCGACGAAGAAGAAACCGCCGATTTCCTTGTCCCAGATCATTGAAGTCAGAATCGCGAAGCCGACGCCCGTCATCATGCTGGACGCAGCCGCCAGTCCGCTCAGTACCCAGGTCGGCAGACCGTTGATGACGACTTCCAGTCCCTCAACGCCAAACGCGATGGCCAGAAACAGGATGATCGTCTGCGGCAGACGGTCGATGAACAGACCGCAAAGAATCGTCTGAATACGGAAGCTCTTCATGTTGCCTGTACCAGCCAGACGCTCCCAATACGGAGCCAGCGAAGCCAGCACCGGTTTGTACATTTCACCGACTGTGGACATCAGCGTGCCGATCGGCATCGCCAGCGCCAGGCCGGTTTCCGTATCCGCACCGGTCAGAATCGTCATCGCGACCGCGATAATGGAAGCAGAACAGGCATCCGCCGGAACGGAGCCGCCGATAGCGGAAATACCCATGAAGATCGCTTCCAGCGAAGCGCCCATCACAACACCTGTTGTCAGATCCCCCAGAACCAGTCCGGTAATGGCAGCCGTTACGATCGGTCGGGCAAAGGTCTGCCACGACATCAGGCGATCCACGCCGTTGATGATCAGCCATGCCAGTGTGACCAGTAAAGCACTTTGAATCATCCTTAACTCTCCTCCTTATTTGAAAATGTGAGAAATATCCTCTGCCGGTTCTTCCGGCGTTGTCTGATAAATGCATTTCAGACCGGTTGCGATCAGATGCTTGAAGCATTCCACTTCCTCATCATCGCAGTAGATATTGTTGCCGTAACGACGGCGAGGTTTGCCTGGCTTCTCCGGCGCGATTCTTCCATAGTTGCCGACGTTGATAAACGGAATCCCCTCGACAGCGTCCACCATCTTCTGCGCGTCCTCCGGGCTGTTGACCAGCACCAGAATCTTCATGCTTTCGCAACGCGGATCCTTCAGCAGTTTGATCGCGGCATCCACGCTGCGGATCGCCGTCTTGATCCCGGCCGGCGCTGCCATCAGCAGGCTTTTCTGGATAATCGGGCTGGCCGCGGCCGCGTCGTTGCCGACGACGATGTGATCCACTCCGGTATGGCGGGACCATTTGATCGCGATCTGCCCGTGAATCAGGCGTTCATCAATCCGAAACATTTTAATCATAGCTTTTCTCCTCCCTGTTCCGCTCAGAAAAAATCATCTGCCGCAGCCTGCGGCGCTTCCTCATTTTCCCACTCGACCAGCTGCATCGCTTCCCGGCTCATCGAGATGACTTCCAGAAGCTGTTCTTTCGTCAATACTGATTCCTTATCGACAATCAACTCCAGAACCAGAGCCAGATTGATTCCTGTAATCAGAAACGCGTCCGGATGATCAGCCAGTACTCTGGCCATCACCTGGTTGACGCTGCCTCCGTACAGATCCGACATCATAATAGCCTGATCTTCCGGATTCAGCGCATTGAAGAAAGCTTCAATTTTCGGTTCGATACGAGATTCGTCCAGATAGGCATCGATGACGGTGATATTTTCCGTACTGCCCGTCAGGATCTGACAAGAGCTGGCGATTCCGCTGGCCAGGCGGCCATGGGAAGCAATCAAAAACTTTCTCACGACATCCCTCCGTCTTCAAAACAACTGCGCATTTGTTTTTACGCCTTGATTATAAGCGCTTCCAAAGTCCGATTCCACGAAAAAATATAGACAAAGAAGGGGCAAGATGTAACTCTTGCCCCTTCTTAGAGGAAATCTGCTGCATTCATGTGGAAATTATTCCGTTTCTCCATCCACAACATAACTGCCTTTGCGCAAACTGTGCTTGGTCATCTGGATCAGCAGCGAAAGATCCCGCTTATCCAGCAGCTGATCGATCTGCTGAGGATCAGCGATCAGCTGGCCGATCGCCAGTTCCAGAAAACGGACGCTTTCCAGACCCGCCGCAAAGTCTGCGGTGATGTAAATCAGATAGCGGACCGGTTTGGATTCCCACGGTTCCATTTTCGGCAGACGGTAAATCTCAAAACTGTTGGCACGGGTATATTCCCGACTTTGAAAAATGACCAGCGACTGATTGACAATGCGGATGTCGTGATAACAGGACAGCTCCTCTTCCATTTTCTGGGAAGAATAATAATCCCGTCCGTTTTTCAGGCTGATCAGATGAATGAACGCTTCCCGGCCATCGTAGTTGAATTCCGGATAAAAGTTCGAACAGTCCCAGTGAAATCCATCCAGCAGTGACTGCAGCTGATACCCGTCCATCACCGCCGTATTGAAAAAATTGTTGTATTCATGCACATCCGGGATCTGATTGATGAACATAAACGGAATCGTATAGTGGTAACTGTAAGTCGGATAGTTCAGCAGCAGGTAGTCATACCGGGACTGATCCAGTCCCCGCACCTCATAGAATTCATAGATATCAATGGATTCAAAATAATCGTGATGATAACGGCGCAGAATCTGCTGGCGGATAATTTCCGAAGCCATCCGGCCATTGCGGCTGCAGATCAGAATCCGCCGCTTCCGGTAATGAAACGGCACCTTGTCCAGAAGATAATAGAACGCCACAGCCAGCGCATTGACATCCATCTCCGTCAGCGGTACCTGCATCGACTGCTGCAGAACCCGGATGGCGTCAAGCGCCAGACTGCAGCACAGCGGGGAATACCGGATGCCGTTACTGTCGACATGAACGCCATGAATCTGATAGCGAAAATCCAGCGCATCGCAAAACAACATCGGCACCAGCAGCGGTCTGAGCGCCGGCATGCATTCCGGCAGCGTTGTGAAATCAATGTCCCAGCTCTCCCGCAGGCTCTCACAGATTCTGACCGCCAGTTCGCCAGCCCTCTGCGTGGCTTGCGGATAGCGCGGCTGCAGATCATCGCTTTCCAATAGATCGTTCCAGCACAGCAAAATGATTTCCAGCGCCAGCACTTCTGATTCTTCCACCTCAAAACCGGAATAAGCCGCTGCCAGCTCCTGCAGACAGCGCTGAGCAATGTGGTATTCTCCAAACGATTTCAGAAAACAGGCTTTCCTCGCCGGCAGCATGACCGAATGCCCGCTGCGGATACGGTTGCGCATCAAAATCAGATACCAGGCGATCCGGTTGGTGTAGATATCGCGGATCGTGTTGCCGCTTTCCCGCAGCACACGCAGAAAAATATGCCGGATGTCGTTGCGTTCCTGATCATCGGCGTCAAAATTCTGCGCGTATTCGTTATAGTTCAGAAAAGACATCGCTTTGTAATAATGATTTTCATAAAGCTCCAGCATGCACAGGCGGCGCTGAAATTCATCGCCGTCCACCTTGACTCCATAACGGGGACGGGTCTGCAGTTTCAGGCCGAACTGCTCCAGCGTCCGCCTTACTTCCCTGAATTCCGCCTGCAATGTCCGCCGCGACAGATACAGCTGATCAGCAACCTCGTCCAGCGTCATGTAATCGTTGGCGGCAACCAGACAGCGGGCGATGTCGTTGGTCCGAATCAGCATTTCGCTCTGCTCGTGTCCCGTGTTATGGAAGCGAATCTGCAACTGTTCCAGCACCGGCTGATATACTTCCTGATTTCTGACTTTGAGCTGATATCCCCGCCCTTTACGGGTGATGATTTCCGCACCGCTGGCCAGTGCCAGGCTGCGCAGTTCATTCATGTCATTTTTGACCGTTCGTACGCTGACGCCGGTCATGACCGCCAGATTCTGCGCTTTCAGAGGATCTTCACTGTTGGAAAGCAGATACAGCATCATCAGCAGGCGGTTTTTCGCGATCGCCACTGCGCCACCTCCTCTGTATCAGGCCTGGGCTGCGGCGGCCTGCCGTTTTGCTTCTTTCTGTTTCCTTGTCATCTCCTGCAAGACGCTGCCTTCCAGCGGAATCGCAATCAGAAAACTGAGCAGATCGGAAATCGGCTGCGCCAGCATCAGACCGGTGATTCCCAACAGCAGCGGCAGGATCAGCACAGCCGGAATGAAGAACAGCCCCTGCCGGGACATCGCCATGATGGAAGCCCGGACCGATTTACCGATCGTCTGCAGCATCATGTTGCACAGCGTAATCCAGCCAACCAGCGGGAAAGTCACGCATTGATACCGCAAAGCCCGCACGCCGATATCCAGCACCTGCGGATCGGTCTTGCTGAACAGCTGAATGACCTGCGGAGCAAGGACAAAGCCCAATACCGCCAAAACCAGCAGCACGCCGGTCGCCACCTTGACGCAGAACCAGAAACCGGCCTTGACCCGATCATACAGGAAGGCGCCGTAATTGAAACCGCATACCGGCTGAAAGCCCTGGCCGAAACCGGTCACAACCGAAGTCGCCAGATTCATCACCCGGCTGACAACCGACATGGCGGCAATGGCGGCATCTCCATAAGGACCTGCCATCAGGTTCAGACAGATCGTGGCGACGCTGCCCAGCCCCTGACGGCACAGCGACGGCATGCCGCCATTGACGATCTGGAACACGTAGTGCCGGTTGAAACGAACGTTACGCAGACGGATGCGCAGATTACCGCCCTGCGTCGTCCCTTTCAACAACAGAAGAAAGCCGACAAACTGACTGAGAATCGTCGCGATAGCCGCGCCAGCCACGCCCATGTCAAAGACAAAAATGAACAGCGGATCCAGAATCATATTCAGCACGCCGCCCGAGGTGATGCCGATCATCGCATAAAAGGCGCTGCCCTGAAAGCGCAGCTGATTGTTCAGCACCAGCGAGGCGGTCATGTAAGGCGCGCCGATCAGAATCCAGCCCAGATATTGCCGGGCATAAGGCAGAATCGTCGGTGTCGCCCCCAATATCCGGCACAGCGGATCCAGAAAAAGCAAGCCGAAAATCATGATCAGCGTTCCCAGCCCCAGCGCTGCGAAAAAGCCGGTAGACGCCATCTGTTCCGCCTCCTCGAAACGCTGCTGCCCCAGTTTGCGGGAGATGAAATTGCCTGAACCATGGCCGCAGAAGAAGCCAAACGCCTGGATCAGCGCCATCAGCGAGAAGGAAATCCCCACCGCGCCGGTCGCGCTGGTTCCGATCTGCGAGACAAAGAACGTATCGGCCATATTGTAGAAGGATGTGATCATCATGCTGATAATCGTCGGCACCGCCAGACGGCTGATCAGCTTGGGTATGGGCTGTTCCGTCATGGTTCTGTACTTTTCTTCCGGTGTTTCGATTTTTCTCATTGCTGTTCCCCACTTTCTTTCCCGTAACTCACCGTTTATTATATAATGAAGAAAGAAATGCTTCAAATTCATATTTTTTATATTTTTCATTACATGAAGTTATTTTCAGGAGGGTGTATGGATTTTAAGGAACTGACGTATGTCATGGCGCTGGCCCGGTATCAGAACATTACCCGCGCCGCCCAGTCGCTTTATCTCTCTCAGCCGGCGCTGACCCGTTTTCTGCAGCGGCTGGAATCCACGCTGGGACAGCCGCTGTTTAACCGACTGGGCAACCGGCTGATGCTGACCTATGCCGGAAAGATCTACGTGGCCAAAGCCCAGGAAATTCTGATGATGAAAAAGGAACTGGATGAAACGATGCAGGACATCGCCCGCTCTCATTGCGGCCATCTGCGGATCGGTCTGTCCGTTTTCCGCGCCAGCAGCTTTCTGGCCGGGGTTTTGCCGGCCTTTTCCCGTCAATACCCGAACGTTCAGATCGTGATTGAGGAGAACGATTCCGTCGCCCTGGAAAGCGCGCTGTGCAGCGGCGATCTGGATCTGGCATTCTTTCCGCTGCCGGCCAAGCGGCCTGAAATCGTCACTGAAATCCTGCGCAGCGAAGAACTGCTGCTCATGCTGCCGCCGCACGATCCGATCGCCGGCTGCGCGCAGACCCGTCCGGACTTCCGTTTCCCATGGCTGGATCTGGCATTGTTGAAAAACCATCGTTTTATTCTGCAGAAAAAAGATCAGCGTACCCGTCAGATTATCGACAAGCTGTTTCACGACAACAATTTTGTTCCTGAGCGCATTCTGGAAATTCAGAACATTGAAGTCGCCGTTTCGCTGACCGTTGCCGGTTACGGCTGTTCCTTTACCCGGGACGTCCATCTTTCCCAACTGTCTGTCGCCGGTGCTGCTCCGCAATGCTTCTCCGTCGGACATCAGCGTACCTTTTCCGATTATGCCGCCGCCTATCGCCAGGGGATGTATCTGCCGGACTACGCCCGGGATTTCATCCGGCTTGTACGCCAGCAGCTCAACGCCGAAAGCGACAACCACCCCAAAACCGACGATCACGCAGCCGTTCAGTGAAACATGATAAAAAGCGGGATTCTTCCCGCTTTTGTATTACTGCTGATGAGATTCTTCGCTCTCTGTCTCAGAGGACTCTGCAACATCCGATGACGGCTGGGCCGCTTCCTGAACCGGCTGGGCCGGCGGCACATCGAGATAAGGCTCTCCTTTGACGACTTTCTCGATCTGTTCCGCAGTCAGCGTTTCATTTTCCATGACCGCCTCGGCAATCCGTACGAGCTCTTCCTTATGCTCCAGAATAATCCGACGCGCTTCCTCATGGCACTGATCGATGAACTTGCGCACTTCCTGATCGATCTCAAAGGCAATCTGACCCGAGACATTGGATGGCGAATTGTAATCGCGGCCCAGAAATACGTTCTGGTTGCCGCTGTCATACTTGACCGGTCCCAGATCGCTCATTCCGTACAGCGTCACCATATCGCGGGCAATCCGGGTCGCCGCTTCAATGTCGCTGACCGCACCGGCCGTGATGTCGTCGAAGAAGACTTCTTCCGCCGTCCGGCCGCCCATATACGAAGTAATCTTGCTGAGCAGATCTTTCTTGGTAACCATGATCTTCTCTTCTTTTTCGGTCATCAGGTTATAACCGCCAGCCTGACCGCGCGGAATGATCGTAATCTTCTGCACGACCGTCGCATTGTCAAGAAACAGACCGATAATCGCATGACCGGCTTCATGGTAAGCCACCATTTTCTTGGAGAGATCGTCATATTTGCGGCTCTTTTTGGCCGGACCCATCATTACGCGGTCAATTGCCTCGTCAAGATGGCTCATATGAATCAGATCGCTGTTTTCTCTGACCGCCAGGATCGCCGCTTCGTTCAGTACATTTTCCAGATCCGCGCCGCTGAATCCCGGCGTCCGCTTGGCCAGTGCCGCCAGATCGATATCCGAACCGAGATGCTTGTTGCGGGCATGAACTTTCAGAATCGCTTCCCGTCCCCGTCTGTCCGGCAGTGATACCGTAATCTGCCGGTCAAACCGTCCCGGACGCAACAGCGCCGGATCCAGAACATCCGGACGGTTGGTCGCCGCGATGATGACGATACCGGCATTGTCATGAATGCCGTCCATCTCGACCAGCAGCTGGTTCAGCGTCTGTTCGCGTTCGTCATGACCGCCGCCCAGTCCGGCGCCGCGCTGTCTGCCGACCGCGTCAATTTCATCGATAAAGATCATGCACGGGGCGGTCTGCTGCGCCTTCTTGAACATGTCGCGGACTCGGCTGGCGCCGACACCGACAAACATTTCGACAAAGTCAGAACCGGAAATGGAATAGAACGGAACATCCGCCTCCCCGGCCACCGCTTTGGCCAGCAGCGTCTTGCCGGTTCCCGGAGGACCGACCATCAGAATTCCTTTCGGAATCCGGGCTCCCATCCGGGCAAACTTCTTCGGCGATTTCAGATAATCGATAATCTCCGCCATTTCCTCTTTTTCCTCATCCGCGCCGGCAACATCATCAAAACGCACCTTGATGTTGCCTTCCAGCCGGGCCCGGGATTTTGAGAATTCAAACGCCTTGTTGTTGCCGCCGCTGTTCATCCTGGAAATCAGGAAAAAAGCCATTGCGCCAAAGATGACAAACGGCACCAGCGAGATCAGCATGTCGACCAGAAGATTGGACTCGTTGGCATCGCTGACGCTGACATTGGCCTCTTGCAGCGCTTCCATCAGGTCGTTAACCTCCGCTTCCGAACGCGGAACCGACGCCGTAAAATTGACCGTCCGGCCATCTTCTTCATAGACGCCCCGGATCTGAATGACGTTGTCGCCCACCGTCACCGAACTCTCCGTGACCTTCTGCTGCTCGACTAGATTCTGAAATTCCGTGTAGGTCAGATTCTGCGTCGAGGTGCCGGTATTCATGTTCGCCAGACTGAACAGAGCCAGAATCACGATCAGATACGGCACAAAATTTATCCAACGGTTATTTCGCATGGGTTCACTCCTTTGCTATGCAGTTGTTTGATAACATTCTTCCTTCAGCACGCCGACATAAGGAAGATTGCGGTATTTCTGATTGAAGTCCAGGCCGAAGCCGACGACAAATTCATTCGGCACGGCAAATCCGACGTAATCCGCTTCAATCTCCACCGTCCGGCGTTCCGGCTTATCCAGCAGCGTCACTACCCGCACGCTGGCGGCGCCTTTGTTTTTCAGCATCGCCTTGACGGTCTGCAGCGTTTTGCCGGTATCAACAATATCCTCCACCAGCAGAATATCCACGCCTTTGACCGAGCAGTCCAGGTCCTTGTTGATCTTGATATCGCCGATGGATTCCGTTCCCTCATAACTGGAAACGGCCATGAAGTCAAACTGTATTTCAAGCTCAATGTGCTTGATCAGCTCCGCCAGAAACGGCACGGAGCCTTTCAACAGCGCCACCAGCAGCGGCGGCTGGGCATTGTTTCGATAATCGTCGCTGATCTGTTTTCCTAACTCGCTGCAGCGCTGAACGATCTGTTCTTCGCTGATCAGCACTTTTTTCATATTTGGGTGCATCCTAACAACCTCCAGAATATCCCTATTTTAGCACAAAACATGTCGGATTGTTAGAATAATGTGCTGGATTACACCCTATTTTAGGAATCAGAACGATCTCGCCATGGCGATTGACCACCACCGGCCAGCGACGGCGCTGCGAAAAGGGAATTTTACGGTCGATAAACCACCGGTTCAGCTTCTTGCGGCCAAAGCGCAGCGCAATGGCATCCTGAAGCTGAGGACTGCGGATCGTGATCGGAAAATCATCGTCGTATAGCGTCACCGCCTCCACAGAGCTTCCCTGCCCTGCGACCTCAAAAAAAGGGGTCTTCAGCATTTCTATTGTATCCAGAACATAACGATAAGATACCTCCGGTTCCAGGTCAAGTGAAAAGTTCCCGTAATCCAGACAGAAGATCGCCTGATCGCCGATCGCCATCGTCCAGTTGTTTTCTCTGTGCCACAGCGTCTGATCCAGCTGCCGCAGCCACGCCGGCGAAGGGACGCGCACATGCTGATGCGCAAACCAGCAGCGCAGAAACAGCAATCGCTGCGCTGGATTCAGGGAACAGTATATTTCCCGGGAAATGACAGATTCCGTCCAGTCCAGACGCTGACGCAGACGCTGACAGCGAAGCCGCTGCGCTTCGTTCCGGCGGCGGATGCGGGCTGCCATCTGCCGTTTCTGAGCTTCGCTGAAGCGGCTCAGCTGGTGATGACGGATCTGATTGCGCCGATATGCATCGGTCAGGTTGGACTCATCCACGCCATAGGGAATCCCATGACGCTCGCAATACTGACAAGTCCATTGCCGGCTGCGCAGCAGCAGCGGCCGGACAACGTAAACTCCTTCCACCTCGCCGCACGTCCGGATTCCCAGCACCTCGCCCTGTCGTCCGGATTCCTGCTGCATCCAGGCCGTTTCCAGAAAGTCGTCGAGCTGATGCGCCGTCAACACCCCCCGCGCCTGATGCGTCTGAGCCAGCGAACGAAAAAAAGCGTAGCGAACCTGACGCGCCCAGTGCTGGAAATTGCCGGAGGGCGCTTCGGGCGCATGCAATACAAAACAGGGCAGATCATGCTTTGCGCACCACTGTTCGACAAGCTGCTGATCACGGTCTGCGCTTGGCCGGTGATGATAATTGACATGAGCGCAGATCAGCTGCAGATGATGACGCCGGCACAGCTCCAGCATCGCCATCGAATCCGGCCCGCCGGAAACTGCGGCGATCCAGCGATATTGGCTCAGATCACTCCATCGCACAGGCTCACATCCTTTCTTTCGTGTTGTCTATATTGAATCACAACCGGCCGTCCAGTACAAGAGAAAAGCCCGTTTCAGCTTTTGCTGACACGGGCGATCAGAACGGTCACGTCATCTTTGCACCCCGCAAGCTCCATCGCTTTCAGCCCCGCTTCAATCCGCTGCACGATCTGCCGGGTATCCCGGCTGCGGATCCACTGATCCAGCAGCTGTTTTTCCACGCCGTCGCTGCTCATGATAAACAAGTCCTGATCTTCGCAGTCAATCTGAAAACAATCGGCTTCAATTTCCTGAATGATTCCGATCGGTAAGGACTCGCCGCTGATTTCCATCACCTGTTCACCACGGATCAGATACGTCGGACAGGCGCCGGACTTGCTCAGATAAGCCTGATGCCGGCGATGATCGTAACAGAGAAAGTCCAGCGTCGCAAACCGTTCGCGATGATCGGCATGCAGCAATGCGTTGATGCTGTGCACCGCCGCCTCCACCGGCAGATGCGCGCTGATCATCCGCTGCAGCACCCCGGTGACAAACTGCGACGCCTTGCCCGCCTGCCATCCGGTTCCCATGCCGTCGCTGATCGTACAGATCGTCATCGCCCCGCAGCGAAACACCGCGCCGGTATCCCCGCTGCACTCCGGCTGCGCTTTCATCGAATACAGCCGGGTTTTCAGCCGGGAAGGAGTCGAGGTGGCCAGTTCCAGACGGCTGCCGCTGTAAAAGATCCGGTTGCGCTGAAAACGGACAACCTTCAGATCCTTGTCCACAACCTGCTGGATCAGCGGCATGACCACCCCCTGCAGATCTGCCCGGCTCAGTTCGGCAAAATCCAGAACAATCTGCAGCGGGCCGTCATCCCAGGGCTGTACCTGAATCCGGCGAACCTCAAAATGATAGCCTTCCAGCAAGTTCACCAGTTTTTCTCCAAGCGCTTCCTCATCTGCCGCGCATTGCTTCATCTGCATCGTCGTGGTTTCCAGCGCCTGCGCCATTCCATCAAGAAAACGCGCCTCTGCCGGCCAGGATTCCCGGACATAATCGGCGATCAGATCAAAGATGCGTGAAAACTGCGTCAGCTGATGCAGCAGCGTCCGCCGCCGGTTTTCCATCCGTACGCTTTTAAGAGAAAAGTCTTCTTCGTTCACCCAGCGCGTCCGGATGCTGCCTGCCGGCAACACCTGCATCAGCAAAAACGCGATCAGCCCCGCACTCAGCGACTGCCAGGAAAGCTGTGCCCAGATCGCCGGCATCAGCCATACGCCCAACCGGATCCAGACCGTCTCCTGCCGCAGCGCGCTCACTAACAATAACGCCATTCCCCACACCGCCAGCGCCGGGGAAGCAGGCAGGCTGACCGCCAGTCCCGTGATCAGCGTCAGCGCTTCTTTCAGCTTCAGCATGGCCGAAGAGGCCGCCAGCATGACAATCAGAACCCCCTCGCTCAGCGGCCAGGGAACCAGGCTCAGCGAAGCATAGATGACGCTGCTGCAAAAGAATCCCAGCATCATGCCGCTGAGCCGGAACTGCTGATCAATCCACAGCCAGTCGGACTGACACATCCGGCATACCAATACCCCCGTTATGCCGCCTGCGATCGCCTGCGGCAGCATCATCCCCGTCGCCAGCGAAGCCAGAAGCACCGTGATGCCGCAAATCGCCGGCAGCCAGGCAAAACAGCTCTGATGCAGCAGCTGGATCAGACAGATCAGAAGCAGCATCACCGTCAGCAACAGCAGCTGACAATACATCATGGTCACCCCGCCCCGCAAACTGCCCAACAGCACGCCGATCGCCGCCACCGCCGCCTCCCTGCGGCTGCGCTGAACAAAAAAAGCCAGTGCGGGATAGAGAAACACCGCCGAACGAAAAGAAAAGGAAGCCAGGAAGAACCCCAGCAGCACAACGATATCGCTTTGATATTGCTTCAGCATGGAAATAGCTGATTTCTTGATGGTCAGCTGACTCATTCACTTCACCTTCTTGAGGCTATTGTAAGAAAGTGCCCCTGCAAAGCGTGTCGAAGCATCAGACAGAACGAGGAAAAGCTACAGCATCAGGCATTCCTTGACCCGGCTGACAATCTGAGAAAACAGTTCGCTGTTTTCCGGAATCGATGCCTTCACGTCTATAATTCGCGCGGTGTTGATGTACTTGCAGTCATTGAGAAACAGAACGGACTCCTTCTTCATCCCCTCGATCAGCCCGATTCTCATCAGATGCCGCCGCCCCTGCGGACAGGTTTGCGGATCATAAGCCAGCCTGAACGTTACCGGATTGGACGTCATCGGCACGACAAACGCCTTGCCGTTGCAGAAAGAGAGAATGACCCCGAAATGCTGAAAACCCGCTTCGTTCAGGTATGCCTGACCAAAATCGATATAACAGATATCTCCGATACGGATTCTGACTCCCAGCTGCTGGCAGTTTTTATATTGTTTGCGATCCAGCCAGTTGGCTTCGCTGACCAGATGACAATGCGCCTGCCGGACCGTCAGGGCAGAGAATTCCACCCGTTTCAATCGCAGATAGCTTTCCCACTGATCCTGCTGGGCGGGTTCATCGGAATACACGGGAGAATAGTTCATGACCCTTGCGTTTTTTTTCATATCGTCACCTTCCTGATATTCATGTTTCCCCAAACCGTCTTTTCTCCCCGTTTTTTCCCGAATATCGGGATCTTTTTTTATTCTCTGCTTCTGTTCAGCATGGCCGCAAGTTTCCCATCCGGAAAATAAAAAAAGATTCTCCGCTTTCTTTCAGAGAATCCCGTTTGCGTTACAGCGCCAGGCTGTCCACCCACTCCTTCAGCTCAGCTTGGGACATACCGTTGACCAGGCGGCAGGAACGCCAGTGCGTCTGATCGCTGCAGGACTGCGGCAGCTCGTGATCGATTTTCCCTGTGCCGCTGCCTCCGGAGGTACAAAACGGCACCACCGTCTTGCCGGAAAAATCCGCGCTTTCCAGAAAGGTACGGACAATGGAAGGAGCGGTATACCACCAGACCGGGAAACCGACAAACACCACGTCAACGTCCTGAAGATCAGGCTGTTTTGCCATGGATGGACGGCATTGCGGATCCTTCATCTCCCGGGTACTGCGGCTTTGCGCATCGCGCCAGTTCAGATCTGCGGCCGTATAGGGCACCTCCGGCTGAATTTCAAACAGCTCGCCGCCGGTGACTTCCGCCAGCCGCTGCGCCGCCTGCCGGGTTACGCCGCTGCAGGAAAAATAGGCAATGAGATTTTTCTTCATAGATCATCTTTCCTCACTTTCTCTGACCTCAGTTTACTCCCTGAAGCTGACTCCAGGTCAAGCGGAAAGTGATTCGCTTTTTTCACGATCCACAAACATGATCAGAAACGCCGCCGCCAGAAAAGCAACCGGAACCAGCAACGTCAGCTGACCGAACATCGGGATCAGAAAATAACACAGAACAGCGCCCAGCACAAACCAGAAAATCACTCCGAAATACAGCAGACACCGTTCCAGATCCTGCCGCTGACGGGATTCCAGAAAATTGCCCAGATACTGCGTCGCGCTGCGCAGATTGCCGACGCACATCGTCGTCGCCATTCCCTGACCGCGGATCTTGCGGAAGCTTTCCACCTGAATGCCGCAAGCCAGCGAAGTCAGAGCGTTGGAAAGAAAATTCAGCGACATCGGCATCAGCGCTGAAACGATCAGGATGACCGCTTCCGCCGCCACCGCACATTGCCGCCAGTGCAGTCCCTTCATACTTCGGCGGCGGGCCTGATCCGCCAGCACGATGCCGGTCACAAACGACAGAATCGGCAGCCCGTACTGCGCGGCCGCCAGCCAGTTTCCCTCTGCCAGCCGAATTCCCATCAGAACAAGATTGCCGGTCTGGCCATTAGCGAACACATGCCCCCGCACCAGATACGAATAGGCGTCCATCCCCCCTCCGCACAAGGCCAGAACGATGCCCAGCTCCACGGATTCCGAAATCTGTTTTGCTCTTTTCATGATTTTCCCCCTCTGTGATGCCAACACAAGAAAAAAGCCGCGCTCCGACGGCTATTTCGAAGAATCTTCCGATTGCGGATGCAGCGGCTTGCTGGCGTCAAACGGATCGGTTTCCTCGATCAGCACTTTTTTGCGCGGATGACCGGTCAGCCGCCGGCACAGCCCCAGCAGCGGATGCCACTTCGGATTGATCATCTCCGTGGCCTCGACAAAAATCTCTGCCGCCACCGTCAAAACCAGCAGCACGATCATGCCCCAGGTTTCATTGAAATAGCTGAGCACCGCGCAGCCGCCAAACAGAATCGTCACCACATACAGCACCAGCACGGTATTGCGGTGTCCCAGTTTCAGCTTATACATCAGCACATGATGCAGATGCGAACGATCCGCCTGCATGATGCCCTTGCCGCTGAGCTTGCGCCGCACCATCGCGATCAGCGTATCGGAAATCGGCACAAACAGAATGATGACCGGAAAGCCCAGGGTAATGAACGTTGTCGTCTTGAATCCCAACAGCGACAGACACGCCAGCGTAAAGCCGAGAAACAGCGCTCCGCAATCCCCCTGAAACACAGAAGCCGGATGAAAATTGTACGGCAGAAAGCCGGCAATGGATCCCGCCAGAATCAGCGAAATCACCGGAATGTCCCGCCGCCCCATGAAAAAGCCGATCAGTCCGATCGTGCAGACAACAATAAAACAGATTCCCGCCGACAACCCATCCAGACCGTCGATCAGATTGATCGCGTTGGTCACTCCGACGATCCAGACAAAGGAGACAAGAAAAGAGATCGGCATCGTATTGATTTCAATGCCAAAGGGCAGCGTAATCGAAGTCAGGCCGATACGGCCGACCAGAATGGCGATCAGCGCGCCGGTGACCTGAAACAGCAGCTTCTGCCATGGCGCCAGATCGTACATGTCATCCAGCAAACCGCCCAGGAAAACGACCGCACCGCCCAGAAGAATCCCGTTGATCGTCGCATCCGCCTTCATAAAGCACGCCATGGAAATCATGAATGCGGTAAACATGGCCAGACCGCCGATTCTCACAATTTTTCCGTGATGAACGTTGCGGCTGTTTTCCACCGCGTACACGTTCAGCGCAAAGCCGATCCGCTTGGCGATGGGCACGCACAGCAGCGAAATCACCAGCGGCAGCGCAAAGTACGGAAAGGCGCCTTCAATTAAATGCAGCATGGAAACAACCCCCTGTAACCCATAAAGAAAGTTCGCCGGAAACCGGCGAAGAGATGTCCGTTAACGGACGAGGTGCAGATTTTCCAGCATGATTCCGGTGCCTTCCGCGACGCAGGACAGCGCGTTTTCCGCGACGTAAACCGGTACGTTCAGTTCGTTGATCAGCAGCTGGTCGATCCCCTGCAGCAGCGCTCCGCCGCCGGTCAGCACCACGCCCCGGCTGACGATATCCGCGCTCAGCTCCGGCGGCGTCTGTTCCAGCACGGTCCGGCAGGCCCGAACGACATCCTGCAGACTTTCCCGCATAGCCAGCTCGGTTTCTTCCGAATTCAGCGTAATCGTATGCGGCAAGCCGGTTACCAGGTCACGGCCGCTGACATCCATCGAGTCGCTGCGGCTGCCCCGCCAGGCGGTGCCGATCCGTTTTTTGATTTCCTCTGCCGTTCTGTCACCGATCAGCAGCTTGTAGCTCTCCTTCACGTATTTGATCAGATCACGATCCAGCTTATCGCCGGCAATCTTCAGCGACGTGCTGGTAACGATTTCGCCCAGCGACAGAATGGCGACGTCCGTCGTCCCGCCGCCGATATCCAGCACCATCGATCCTGTCGGCTTGGCGATATCCAGACCCGCGCCGATCGCCGCCACCTTCGGCTCCTCCTCAATGTAAACGCGCTTGGCTCCGCAGCGATACGCCGCGTCCCGGATCGCATTGCGCTCTACCGAGGTGATGTTGGATGGACAGCAGATCAGAATCGTCGGACGGGAAAACATGCCTTTCAGCTTCAGTTTGCGGATGAAATGTTCAAGCATCAGTTCCGTGACCTCGAAGTCGGCGATGACGCCGTCCTTCAGCGGACGGATAGCCATGACGCGGCCCGGCGTTCTGCCCAGCATTTCCTTCGCATCCTGACCGACAGCCAGGCACTTTTTGGTTTCGGCATCCAGCGAAACCACGGAAGGCTCGTTCAGAACGATGCCCTCACCCTTTACGTAAATCAATGTATTGGCAGTACCTAAATCGATACCTACTTCTTTCGTAAACAGCATAAAACCATCCTCCGCATCTTGTTGTTAAACACAGACATTATAACACAACTCTCAGAAAGTTCACCAGATTTAATGAATTTGTAATGATTAGGCCAATAAAATCAAATCCAGAAAAAAACAGCACCGAAGTGCTATTTTATCTCGGCCAGTTTCATCCCGATAACCTCTTGCGGATCGATCAGCTGGCCGTCTTTCTGCACTACGACATGAAGATGAATGCCCAGGTCCTTGTTGTAGATATTTTCCCCTGCCAGGCCGATCACCTCGCCCTGACTGACAGTCTGGCCCTGCTGCACTGAAATCTGCGAAAGACTCTGATACGTCACCTGCACATCATCGCCTGAAGTCACCGTTACGCTTTTGCCCAGCAGCGCATCCTCGCGGATTTCGCTCACCGTGCCGCCCAGCATGGCGATGGCCTCAAACACCTTGCCGTCATACACGTAGTCCACACCCTGATTGGGCCGGTATACGCCTTCAAATTCCGTTACTGCCTGAGCCAGCTGATCCTGCGGCTTGTCGCTGTCAAAAAACAACAGCGCCGCCTGCGCGTTGATCGCTACCGGCGATCCCACCGTCTCATCTACCGCCCTGACCAGCGGAACCGTCAACGCCGCAACGGTCTGCGGCTGATTGACCGGCACAATGGGATCGGACTGAAACAGAGAAGAACGGGCGATGAAAAAAGCGAAGATCAGAAGCACCACCATCGTCATCAGAATCACCGCGGCTGTTTTGCCTTTTGTATTTTTCTTTTCGAACATCATCATGGATTTCACCTCTAGTGGTGATTATGTCCACGTTGAAGCCGTTTATACTCACAACCTGTAAGCCAGATTCAGCAGAAACTGCGCCGCCAATAACCCCAGCGCCATCGCGCACAGCACATAGAGCACCTGCGCCTGAACAACCTTGCCGCGCCGCAGCAGTTTTTCGTAGTTCAGCGCCTGCAGCGCGATCATCGCCAGCACAAAACAAACCAGATGAACGACTACCCGCACGATAAATTCCGTCATGTCCGCGCCTCCTTCATTTTTTCCATTGTAGCGCGGCAAGAGAAAAAAGGCCAGAGCTTCAGCCCTGACCGGTTTTGACCGCAATGCGGTTCAGCGCCCGTTTGAGCGCGGCTTGCGCCCGTTTGAAGTCCATGTTCGGATCCTGCAGACGAGTCAGAGCCCGATCGCGGGCCTGTTCCGCCCGCTCCAGATCAATCTGATCCCGCTCCTCCATCGCTTCCGTCAGAATTGTCGCCTGATTGCGTTCAAAGTACATCAGCCCACCGGCCACCGCGTATTCCTTTCTTCCCTGCGCCTCCTGCGTTGTCATGCGGGAAATCGCCAGCGGCGTCACCAGCGGCATATGCCCCGGCAACAATCCCAGCTGACCGCCAGCGCCCACTACGTTCAATATGGCGGTGTCCATTTCCCGCACCGTTCCCTGAGGCGTTACGATCCGGCAGTGAATCATACCTGACGACTCAGCTGGCGGGCCTTTTCCGCCGCTTCCTCAATGGTTCCGACAAACATGAATGCCTGTTCCGGAAGATCGTCCGCCTTCCCTTCCAAAAGCGCCTTGAAGCTGCGCACCGTTTCCTTCAACGGCACATAGATTCCCTGATAGCCGGAAAACTGCTCAGCGACATGGAACGGCTGCGACAGGAAGTTTCTGGCCCGGCGGGCCCGTGCGACAATCTGTTTATCCTCGTCGGAAAGCTCGTCCATGCCCAGAATCGCGATGATGTCCTGCAGCTCCCTGTAGCGCTGCAGAAGCTCTTGTACGCCGCGGGCAACTTCATAATGTTCCTCGCCCACCACCAGCGGATCCAGCATCCGCGAGCTGGATTCCAGCGGGTCGACCGCCGGATAAATGCCCAGTGCCGCGATACTGCGGTCAAGCACGGTTTTGGCGTCCAGATGCGTAAAGGTCGTCGCCGGAGCCGGATCGGTCAGATCGTCGGCCGGAACGTAAATCGCCTGCACCGAAGTGATCGAACCGCTGCGGGTCGAGGTAATCCGCTCCTGCAGCTGCCCCATTTCCGTGGCCAGCGTCGGCTGGTAGCCCACTGCCGAAGGCATCCGTCCCAACAGCGCCGATACTTCGGAGCCAGCCTGGGTAAAACGGAAGATATTATCGATAAACAACAGCACGTCCTGGCCCTGCTGATCACGGAAATACTCCGCCATCGTCAAGCCGGTTAATCCCACGCGCATCCGCGCTCCCGGACTTTCATTCATCTGGCCATAGACGAGTACGGTTTTATCCAGGACGCCGGAATGCTTCATTTCATAATACATGTCGTTGCCCTCGCGGGTCCGCTCCCCGACCCCGGCCACTACCGAAGTGCCGCCATGCTGCTTGGCAATGTTATGGATCAGCTCCTGCATCAGCACCGTTTTGCCGACGCCGGCGCCGCCAAACAGCCCCGTCTTGCCGCCGCGGGCATACGGACATAACAGGTCGATGACCTTGATGCCGGTCTCCAGGATTTCCGCCGAGGTCAGCTGCTGATCAAACGCAGGCGCGCTGCGATGAATCGGCATGCGCTTTTCCGGCTGCGGCAGCGATCCTTTCTCATCGATGGTTTCGCCCAGCACGTTGAACATCCGCCCCAGCACCTGACTGCCGACCGGCACCTGAATCGGCGCGCCGGTATCCAGGCAATCCATGCCCCGCACCAGACCGTCCGTCGACGCCATCGCGATACAGCGGACAATCTCATCGCCGATATGCTGCGCCACTTCCACCGTCAGCGACTGGCCCTGTCCTCTGTCGATCACAACGGCATGATTCAGCGCCGGCAGCCTTCCGGCCGGATAGCGGATATCCACCACCGGTCCAATGACCTGCACAATTTTTCCTGTATTTTCAGCCATAGTTTTCTCCTTTCGCTACGACGCGTCGGCGCCCGCCACAATTTCCGTGATTTCCTGGGTGATCGCCGCCTGCCGTGCCTGATTGTATTGCAGCGTCAGCTGACCGGCCAGCTCATCCGCGTTGTCGGTTGCCGACTCCATCGCCATCCGCCGCCATCCCTGCTCTGCCGTCTTGGTTTGCAGATACACGCTGTACAGCTGCGAACGGACTGCCATCGGAATCAGTTCGTTCAGAATTTCATCCGGCCCCGGCTCAAACAGTGTCTGCACCTTCATGGCCGTTTCGTTTTCGGCGCTGATTGCCAGCGGCAACAGCGTCTGGCACTGCGGCTGAAAGGTCACGGCATTGACATAGCTGCAAAACAACGCCTGAATGGTTCCGATCTGGCCCTGAACAAACATCGTCAGCGCCTGATCGGCCAGCTTGCCGCACTCCGCCGCGCTCAGCTGATCGGAGCTGATCGGCTCCCGCATCGATGTCAGTCCCCTGTCCTGTAACGACCGGCTGCCCCGGGTTCCGATCACAATTAACGGATCCTGCGGATTCAGCGTTTCCTCTGCCAGCCGGATCAGACTGCTGTTGTAGCCGCCGCACAATCCCATATCGGAAAGAAAGAGAAAACTCAGCGTGCGGGAAGAGCGGCCCGGCTGCAGATACACGCAATCGCTTTCCGGCTGATCCGCCAGAATCCGGCCGGTGATCTGCCGCAATGCCGCCACGTACTCCCGGTTTTTCTCCATGCGGCCACGCTGGCGCTGCAGCTTGGCGTTGGCCATCAGTTCCATCGCGCTGGTGATCTTGCGGGTCGCCCGCACCGAGCGGATGCGGCTTTTCAGCGCCTGTTTTCCCTGTGCCATCAGCTAAGCCCGTTCATCAGCCGAAATTGCTGCAGCCCATCCTCCAGCATTTTTTTCAGCTGCGTTTCCGTTTCTTCATCCAGCTTGCCGCTTTTTTCTATCCGCTTGAGAAGTTCTGCCTGCTCCGTTTTGGCGATGCGGTGCAGAAACGCCTCAAAAGCGCTGATCTGCGCGGTCGGAATCGATTTGAGATATCCTTGCTGGGCGGCATACAGCGACACAACCTGCAATCCCAGCGACAGCGGCGCATACTGTCCCTGTTTCAGCAATTCCGTCAATCGCGCGCCATGATCAATGGCAGAGCGGGTCAGCGCGTCCAGATCCGAGCCAAACTGCGCGAAGCCAAGCATTTCATGATACTGAGCCAGCTGCAGCTTCAATGAGGACGAAACCTGCTTCATAGCCGCGGTCTGCGCCGCACTGCCAACCCGGGATACCGACAATCCGCTGTCCACCGCCGGCCGTACGCCGGCATTGAACAGCTCGCTTTGCAGAAAGATCTGTCCGTCGGTAATGGAAATCACGTTGGTGGGAATGTAAGCCGAAATATCGCCTGCCTGCGTTTCAATGATCGGCAATGCCGTCAGCGATCCGCCGCCCAGCTCCTCGTTCAGCCGGGCCGCCCGTTCCAGCAAACGGGAATGCAGATAGAACACATCGCCCGGATAGGCTTCCCGTCCCGGCGGTCTGCGCAACAGCAGCGACATCGTCCGGTAAGCAACCGCATGTTTGGACAGATCGTCATAAACGATCAGCACATCCCGGCCCTGTTCCATCCATTCCTCGCCCATCGCGCAACCGGCATACGGCGCCAGATACTGCATCGGCGCGCTTTCACTGGCGGTCGCCGCCACGACGGTGGTGTAGCTCAGCGCGTCATGCTGACGCAGCTTTTCCACGATCTGCGCCACGGTGCTGGTTTTCTGACCGATGGCCACATAGATGCACAGCACATTCTGATCTTTCTGATTGAGAATCGTATCAATCGCCAGCGCCGTTTTTCCGGTCTGCCGGTCGCCGATGATCAGCTCCCGCTGACCGCGGCCGATCGGGATCATGGAATCGATGATTTTCAAGCCGGTCATCAGCGGCTGATTCACGCTGCGCCGGCTCATCACCCCCGGGGCGACCCGTTCTACCGGCCGGGTTTTCCGCGCTTCGATCGGACCTTTGCCGTCAATCGGCTGTCCCAGCGCGTTGACCACTCTTCCCAGCAAACCATCGCCTACCGGAACCTCGACAATCCGTCCCGTACGCCGGACTTCGTCGCCCTCCTTAATCAGCGTATCCTCTCCCAGCAGCACGGCTCCGACATGATCCTCTTCCAGGTTGAGCACCATTCCGTAGACATCATGAGGAAACAACAGCAATTCCGAGGCCATCGCCTTGTCCAGTCCCTGAATCAGCGCGATGCCATCGCCGACGCGGATGACATAGCCGACATCGTCAGCCTGAATCTGTTCTTCATAATGCCGGATCCGCTCCTTGATCAGCGCGCTGATCTCATCCGGTCTCAAACTCATTTTTTCACCTGCTTTCCTTCAGCAATTCCTGTTTCAGCCTTTCGATCTTCGTCTTCATCGAGGCGTCGATCACCTCGTTGTCCACGATGACCCGCACCCCGGAAATGCACCGGGGATCCACCCGGTTGATCAGTTCTGTCCGCTTGCCGCTGCGCTCGCTCAGCGCATGCTGCAGCCGCTGAATTTCACTGGCGGGCAACGGCCGGGCGGAAATGACAACCCCTTCCTGCACTCCCTGCTGCTGATTGACCAGAGAAACGAATACCTGCAGCATCTCCACTGCGCTGCCGATGCGTTTTTTATCGATCAGAAGGCAGAGAAAATGCCGGAGCTGCCGGTCAGCCAGCGGCTGAAACAGCGTTTCTATTTCCTGTTTTTTCTGCGCCGCGCTGATCCGCACGGCCTTCAGCAAAGTGATCAGCTTGGGATTTTCCCGCAGCAGGGCGATCACGTCCTTCGCCTGCTGCTGCCAGCGCAGCAGACAGTTTTCTTCCTGCGCCAGCTCAAACAGCGCCTGACCGTAGCGCTCAGCGACCTGACTGGCCATAAGCTCCGGCTTCCTCGATCAGCTGTTCAATCGCCCGGCGGTCATCCTGGGCGTCAGCCTTGTCCGCAATCAGTTTTTCTGTCGCGCTCAGAGCGATCTCCACCATTTCCCGGCGCATTTCGCTCTGCATGCGCTGCCGTTCCATTTCCATCTGTCCGCGCGCCCGCGTCAGCTGGTCTTCTGCCTCCTGATGTGCCTGCCGCAGCAAGGTTTCCCGCGTGTCCCGGGCTTCCTCAGCCGCTTTCTGCAGGATCAGCGACGACTGTTCCCGAGCCAGTCTCAGTTCGTTTTCCGCCTGCCGGCGATCCTGAGCCGCCCTTTGCAGATCGGTTTCGCTCTGAGTCAGCTGCTGCTGCATTTTGTCCGCCCGCTGGTCCAGAAACCGTTTCACACTGGCCCACAGAAACTTTCTGATGACCAGAAACAGCACCAGCGTTGAACACAGCTGGGTAATCATGGTTATCGGATTGGGAAGCAGCTGGCCGATAACATCCACTTCAATCATATCTTCCCTCCTGCCCTGGATGGCTGAATTCCCATCTCACCAAACTCAGAATACAAAAATCAGCAGAATGGCGACCAGCAATCCGTAGATGGCGCAGGTTTCCGTCAGCGCGATACCCAGAATCATCGTGGAACGGATTTTGCCCTCCGCCTCCGGATTGCGGCCGATCGCCTCCACCGCCTTGCCGGCGACAAAGCCCTCGCCGATGCCGGTCATCATACCGGTCATGACAGCCAGACCGGCGCCGATTGCGATTAATCCTTTTGCGATATCCATATTTTTACCTCCTGTATGTTTTACGCCTGTTTCATTTCTTCCGGGAGTTCGTTCCCGACAAAGACCATGGTCAAAGTGATGAAGATCAGCGTCTGAATGAAGCCGGCAAACAGATCAAAATAGAAATGCAGCGCCGGCGCCAGAATCAGCGCGACAAAATTGAACGCGCTGTCCGTCGGAACGATCAGACTGATCAGCGCGGTAGAACACCATCCGGTAAAGCTGTACACCAGCGACATGATGATGCTTCCGCACAGAATGTTGCCAAACAATCGCAGCGACATCGACAGCAGCGAGGAAAACTTGCCGAAAATGTTCATCGGCAGAAACACCGGAATCGGTTCGATAAAGGCATGCATGTACGCCTTGAAGCCGCCGGCTTTCAGCTGCGCGATCTGCACCATCGTCCAGGTGATGATGGCCAGCGTCAGCGTCACGCTGTAATTGCTGGTCGGAGAAGAGATTGAAAACAGTCCGAGGATGTTGCTTAGAAAAATGTAAATGGCGATCGCGACAATGTACGGCGTCAGATTTTTCGCGATGCGCGGACCGACGTTATTCCTGACCTGATTGTCCAGCGTCTGAACGAGCCACAGCGCGCCCAGCACTATTCCCTGCGGCCGGGCCAGCGGATCTGCCCGGTCGATCTTCTTCGACAGCAGAATCACCAGCACGCAGATCAGCGCTGTCAGCGCCAGAATAATGAACACATCGGTCTGAATCGTCAGATGCAGAGGTTCTTCCATGAGCTTTCCTCCTTTCCGTCAGAGTCTTCAGCAGCAGAACCAGTTTGATCAGCAGCAATCCGGCGGCGGCAGCGAAAATCTGAAACCACTGCGGAGCCAGCGCGCTGATCAGTAACGGCAGCGCCATCAGAACGTAGCTGAACAGAAAATGTCCGACCGTTCCCGCAACGCTGCTGTGCTGCCGCTGCAGCACCGTTTCGCAAAACTGCACCGTCCGCCAGTACAGCAATACGGAAACAAACGCCCCCAGCAGAAACCCGGTGCTGATCCGCCAGTCTGTCAGCAAGCCGATTCCCGCCACTCCGGCGCAGATCAGCGCCGCCAGAGAAAACGTCGGTCTGTCCATCAGCGGGTCAGCCGCCACAGCGCGGCCAACGCTCCTCCCGTTCCGATTACGACACCGCACAACACTCCCGCCGGACGGATGGACAGCCACCGGTCCGCCGCCAGGCCCAGTGCGGTTCCCGTCAGGATGCAGCCGCAGACCGTCGTCCCCAGCGTCATCGCCCTGACCCACGTTTTCATCGGGTACCGAAAATCCGGTCGCCGGCATCCCCCAGTCCCGGAACGATGTAACCTTGTTCGTTAAGATGATCATCCAGCGCCGCCAGATAGATATCCACGTCCGGATGCGCCGCTTCCACAGCGCTGACGCCTTCCGGAGCGCCGACCAGACACACCAGCTTGATCGTTTTCGCTCCCCGCTTTTTGATCATGTCGATGGCCGCCACAGCGGAACCGCCGGTCGCCAGCATCGGATCCAGCACCATGTTGACCGCTTGCGGCATCGTGGAAGGAAACTTGGCGAAATATTCATGCGGCTGCAGCGTCTGTTCATCCCGATACAGACCGATGAACCCCACCTTGGCGGTAGGAATCAGATCCGCAATGCCGTTGACCAGGCCCAGGCCGGCCCGCAGAATCGGAATCAGCACGATCTCCCGCGACAACTCCTCCGTGACGCATTCGCAGATCGGCGTCTGGATCGTCACTTTGCGCACAGGCAGATCGCGGCAGATTTCATAAGCCATCAATCCGGCGATTTCGTCCAGATTCT
Organism: uncultured Holdemania sp.; assembly: GCA_904395815.1. GTDB lineage: Bacteria > Bacillota_I > Bacilli_A > Erysipelotrichales > Erysipelotrichaceae > Holdemania. Next base: position 57,090 of record CAJFOC010000024.1, on the reverse strand, counting down.
GGCGGAAGTCCTTGGTCTTGGTTTCGGTTTTGCGCATCTGCGTCAGCTTGTGCGTGATCAGCGGATGGTTCAGTACATGTAACATCGGATCTCTCCTTTTCTTTTCAGTAAAGCGTTATCATTTTTTATTATACCATCAGAAAATGAGAAAAACATCGGTTAAGCTTGTGAGTTTTCACACGATTTCACACGATCTGTTTCCCCGGTCGCTCTTGTATTTCCGAACAAACTTCAGTATGATGAAATTAAGTGAGGTAGCCTATGGAACAACCTGTCATGATCATTGGTCATAAAAATCCCGACGCCGATTCCATCTGTTCGTCCATCGCTTACGCCTGGCTTAAAAATCAGCTTGGCATCCCGGCCCGGCCAGCCCGGCTCGGTCCGCTGAACCATGAAAGTCAGTACATCCTGAAACGGTTTCATCAGCCGGTGCCGGAGCTGATCCGCAGTGCCAAATGCACGCTGGCGGAAATCGACAAGGATGAGGCGGTCCTGATCCGCCGCGATACGACGATGAAAGAGGCGCTCGACGCCATTCTGCAGCGGAAAAATAAGGGGGTTTTCGTCACCGATTCCCAGCGTCATCTGGAAGGGATCGTTTCGGTTTCCGACCTGACCAGCCTGTGGACCGCCAGCGAAGATTCCCTGCAGGAGCTGATGAAACGTGTTCCGCTGTCCAATATCGTCAAAACAACGCAGGCTCAGATTCTCAACGACGCACCGTTTACGACCAACGGCAAGGTGCATCTGATGCCCAGCCTGTGTCAGAACAGTTCGCTGGAGCCGGGAACAATCGTCATCGTCGGCAACAACCCGGACGTGCAGCGAACCGCTTTGCGACAAAAGGCTTCCCTGCTGGTGATCTGCGGTGAAAACTGGATCGATTCGATCACGCTGGAAATGGCGAAGGCCCAGCAGGTGCCGGTCATTCACACGCCGCTGAGCGCCATTTCCGTCGCTCACCGGATTTTTCAAAGTCCCAGCGTAGAAGAGGTCATGACCCGCGATATCGTCGTTTTCCGCAACAGTGAGAATGTGGACGGCGCCAGTCAGCGTATCGCCAAGACCCGGTTCCGCACCTATCCGGTCATCAATGAAAAACAGCAGGTCATCGGAGCGATTTCCCGCTTCCATCTGTTCAACTACCGGCGCAAGCAGTTCATCCTGGTCGATCATAATGAAAAAGAACAGAGCGTCAACGATCTGGATTTCGGGGAAATTGTGGAAATCGTCGATCATCACCGTATCGGCGGCATGGAAACCCAGAGTCCGATCACCTTTATCAATCAGATTGTCGGTTCCACCTGCACGATCATCGCCCAGCTGTTCCAGCAGCATCAGGTCGCCATTCCTCAGGATATTGCCGGGGTGCTGCTGGCAGGCATGTTGTCTGACACGATGAATCTGAAATCACCGACCACCACCGATCTGGATCGGAAGATTGCCCTGTGGCTGGCTGAACTTTCCCATCAGGACATCGATGTGCTGGCGGATGAGCTGGTCGCCACTTCGGATTCGCTGCTGAACAAATCCTATCAGGAACTGATGTATGAGGACTTCAAGGAATACCGCATCGCCGACAGCAAAGTGGCCATCGGCCAGGTCGTCTGCCGCGACAGCGAGGAATATCATCGTATCCGCCAGCCGTTTCTGCATTATCTGGAAGAGCAGAACCTGCAGCATCAGTATGATCTTTTGCTGATCCTGTTTACCGATCCGACGGGTAGAGGTTCGCATTTCCTGTACACCGGCAAAAAAAGCTGGGTGATTGAAGAGGGCTTCAAGCAGGTGCTGCATAACGGGTTCGCCGATGATCTGATCTCACGCAAAAAGCAGGTTCTGCCGGTGATTCTCGATACGATCAGCAAATAAAGAAAAGACCAATCAGATCAGACCGAAACAAAAGGGAATGCTTTGCGCTTCACAGCCAGAGCCTTCCCTTTTTCAGTATGGCATGGATTGTGTTCATCAGACAGAAAGAAGAGAAACAGAATCAAAAAATGAAGTGTCTGATCAACATCATTCTTTCAGAATTCCCTTAATTTCTGAGATGGATTTTCCCGCCTGACGCAAATCCTTAATTCTTTGAATGCGCACCACGCTCTGCTCTCGCTTATAGCGCCGTGTTAAATTCTCCTCCGCCTGTTCAAAGGGCAACATCCCTTCCTCCGTATAATATTTCAATGTACTGTATCGCAGATTTGTAAGTCTGACTAATTCACCAATGGTTACATATTCAGAATTTTCAATGACCTCCATGCTTCTTTGCCTGGACATATCAATCAACCTCGTCAGTTAAATATTAGAGAACATTGTAGAAATAAATGCTGTCATTTCCAATGCCTCGATATGCTGGATCATTTCTTTCGCAAGTGTTCCTGCTTCGCTCTTTTTGATTGCTTCTATCCTGTTTTTTAATTCTTTCCGCTCATACTTTGAAAAATAATCTTTCAAATTTCCTGCCTTGGCCATAAGCGCTGTCAATATAATTACGTCTTCTGATATTTCGCCATCTTCCAGTAATTCTGCACGAATTTTTTCAATAACCCCTGTAACAATATTTTTTTGAGGAACGTAGCAGTCTTTATTCCCTAAAATCCCAGCTTTAACAGGTTCTGCAACGCCGGCTTCCTGCAGACTGGTCATCAACGCATTCTCAAGTTCACGCAACTTTTTATTTGTAAAAGCAATCGTAAAAGCTTCTACTACCTTTGCTATTTTCACAGGTTTGTCCTGATTTATCACATTGTAAAGCGGCCTGAGATAAGCCAACCCCGCTGGCAGTTCAGCACAGACGCTGACCTTTTTATCATTAATGGAAATGCATTTTGCCAATTCCATTTCCAGCAAGCCGCTGACAATCAGACACGCAACTGCTTTTTGATTATAGCTTGGTATTGTACCTTTTCCATTGACTGTGCAAATCATGTACTCCTGCGTAATGGATAAATCTTTCATTTTGTAATCCTCCTTATCACTTATCACTTATCACTTATCACTTACCACTTACGATATAATGATACTATGATCCGCCTGTTTGTCAATCCTTTTTTTCAGATTCGAAACAGTAGAAAACTGAGCGACCTGTCATCAGATCACTTGTCACAAAACACTGTAACCTCTGTTGTAAGGTCATGTTTGGATATTCAAATCTGGATTCGGATACGAAAAACACCATGATGATCTGTACCCGGGAATGAGTCAACCTTCAAAAAATAGACTTTTAAGCGTAGCAATTTTAATGGTTGTTGCGCTCTTTTCATGCAGCCAAGGCAGAGAGCGTATATTCAACAGGACTCTTCCAACCCAGCTTTTCTTTAGCGCGTTCTTCGTTGTAATCCACAATGTATTTCAATCGCTTCTTTCAGTTCATCAAAACTGCAGTGTGGATTTCCGTTGTACCTCTTTTCCAACGAATCTTGGCCATAAAAAACCGACCACCTGATCGTTAGAATTTTGGTCTAACTTTTGGGGGTCGGTTCAGAATTCTGGACTCATAGGATTTAGCTTCAGGTTTAACCCAGGGATGTTCCCCTGCAGATTACGGGAGGCCTCTTTTTTGTTTTGGATTGGATTCTTCTATTGTTCCTGAAGACTTTTACAATTCTCAGGCACTGACATGCGTATTCCTCTCTTTTATGGTTTTCGATCCATTTTCTGAATCCATTCCCAGCTATACTTATTTTCAAATCCCCTCCTTACGGGATGACCCAGTTTGAGAGGTATCTGTCATGAATAAAGGAAATTTTATCAACAGGCTGAGGCATCCATTTTCACCGCGTCAGAACTGCCGAAATCCATAAAACAAAACCGTTTACCTGAGCAAACTGGAAAAATTCAATGAAGCACATTCAGCCGGATTCAGCGAAGAAGGTAAAGAATCTTCTGAAAAACTGATTGATAAATACTCATCTTCCTGGATGACATAAAAGTCGATATCATCAGAAACGGTTCTTTCAAACTCCTTCCATGAAGGAATGAAGGATCCCTTCGATTGATAAATATTAAAACTATGTATCTCTTCATCCGAAATCTTAGTCAGTTCACCATAATAGAGATAACGATTTCCAAAGGCATCCCGTTCCACAATGGCATCAAAATCTTCAGCAGTAAGCGTATCGATTCCATATTCATAGATAAAACCTATATATTTGTCATCGTTCGAAATAATGATATCGATTGTGGTAGGACTATATGAAAATCGATCTTCCAGAAGATTCTCCACCGGAGACCCCGACACCCTATAAGAAAGCGTGAAGTAGCGTTCTTTACCCTGTTCGATCGCTTCAGCAGCGGGCGTTTCAAGCACAGAACTTTGTGTATTCTGCGGTGCTGTTGCAGGCGTAATTTCCGGTGAAGGAGTCAGCGTATTTTGCGGAGCTGCTGTTGGTGAACATCCGGAAAAAAGCAGACAGAAAAAGCCAATAACAATCATTTTTAATTTCATTTTTCAACACCCCTTTTCCTCTTTTTGAATACCGCTGCATTAGAACTCTCCTGCGGCAGTCTTCCAACCATGCCGCAGCGGATCTTTGCTCCCTTCGCTCGTGTTGTCAGGATAGCCGCCTACGAAAATTATTCAGCGTCAAACGTTCCCTCTTCGATCTGGGCGATCATCGCAATCCGGCGCTGATGCCGTTCTTCATTGGAAAACGGCGTCTTCAGCCAGATTTCAGCGATTTCCTCAATCTGCGGCTGAGAGAGAATCCGGCCGCCCATCGCCAGCATATTGGAATCGTTGTGCTCACGAGTCAGACGGGCGCTTTGCGGATCATGGACGTGAGCGCAGCGGATGCCGCGAACCTTGTTGGCGACAATGCTGACCCCGATTCCGGTGCCGCACAGAACAATTCCCCGATCAGCACGTCCCTCGCTGACCGCTTTGGCACAAGGATATGCCATTTTCGGGTAATCGACGCTGTCCGCACTGAAACAGCCGAAATCTTCAATCTCATACCCTTCCTGAATCAGCTTGCGTTTCAGCTGTTCCTTGTTGTCATATGCGCCATGATCACAGGCAATTGCGATTTTCATACATGTTCCTCCTTTGTTTTCTGCAGTGTTTTTTCCAGATCTTCCAGCCGGATCGGCCCCTGCCGCAGGATGTTCAGCGTCGTTCCAGTCACATCGCAGACCGTACTGGAAGTGCTGCCCGCGCTTTCCCCGACGACGATGGCGTCAATACGCCCGGCCAGCTGTTCCATGACCTGCTTTGAAGTCGTGCAGGCTGGCTGACCGCTGAGATTGGCGCTGGGTACCAGCAGCGGAACGCCAACGCGGTTAATGATTTCCAGAACCAGCTCGTCGTCCGGCATGCGCAGACCGATCGTCGCCAATCCATTGGTTACCTCCGGATCCACCTCCGGTCTTTTTCTCAAAACCAGCGTCAACGCTCCCGGCATCCACTCATCAATCAGACAACGGCTGCGCGCATCCACCACCGCTACTCTTTCAATCTGGGCGCGGGAAGCGACCATCATCGGAAACGGTTTGGTTTCCGGCCGCTGCTTGGCCTGTTTCAGCCGGACGATGGCCTGGGGATCATCATAGCGGACCGCCAGTCCGTAGACCGTATCGGTCGGAAAAGCGACGAGGCCGCCGCGCTGCAGGATAGCGACAATTTCCGTCATATCCTGCTGTGTCAGCAGTTTGGTTTCCATCTTTACCCGACCCTTATCAGCGTACCTTCTGCGCGCTGACTTCATCCAGATACAGCACAGCCCGCGGGTGCGAACGCAGAATGCTGGCCGGACACTGCGTGCTCACCGGACCGTTCACCGCTCTGTCCACCGCTTCAATCTTGGTCGGCCCCGGCACCATGCCAAACATCCAGCGCGCTTTCAGCAGCGTCGGAATAGTCAGAGTATAAGCGAAGTGCGGAACCTCCTCCAGCGTCGCAAAACAGCCGTCATTGACCTGCTGCTGACGACACACAGGATCCAGCTCCACAATCTTGACCGTTTTCGGGTCCTGGAAATCCGCTACCGGCGGATCGTTGAACGCCAGATGGCCGTTTTCTCCGATACCATAAATACAGATATCCGGATCCGCTACCTCCAGCAGCGATCCATAGCGCAGACATTCCTGCTGCGGATCCTCGCTCTGGCAATCAAACAGATGCACCTGTTTCAGATTAACCCGGGAATACAGCGAACGCTGCAGAAACTCGCCGAATCCCTGCGGCGCCTGCGGGTCGATTCCGACATATTCATCCATGTTGAACGCTGTAATCCGCTCCCACGGAAGCGACTGTTCGCCCAGATAACGCAGAAATTCATTCTGTGACGGGGCCGATGCGAAAATTACGCTGATTTCCTCTTTCTGAGTCAGAAGCTGGCGCATGACGTCAGCCACATCGGCTGCCGCGGTTTTTCCCAGCTCGTCACGATCTGGAAAAATACGGATTTCCAGTCGATCCTGATGTGTTATTCTCATTATTTTGCCTCCTTCTGATTGATGATCCGCTGTCCATGCTGGATCACGCAGGTCAGCTGCAGATTCTGATCGAGCAGAATGCAGTCGGCGTCGCATCCCGGCTCAAGCCGGCCCTTATGGGACAAACCCATGATCGTCGCCGGCGTCCGGGTTGCCATCAGCACGGCATCGCGCAGTGGAATGTTGCAGCGCTGCACCGCAATCCGCAATACCTGCAGCATCGAAGAAACACTGCCGGCAAACGATTCAAAACCCGGCATCCAGGCTACGCCATCCTTGACGATGACCCGATGATCGCCGTCCTTGGATCCCAGCACATACTCCCCTTCCGGCAAGCCCGCCGCACGCATTGAATCCGTGATCAGACAGGCCCGGTCCGCTCCCTTACAGCGCCAGGCCAGCTCTGCCAGCTCCGGCGGCAGATGCATGCCGTCCGTGATCAGTTCCACGGTGGTCTGCGGCATCAGATAGGCGGCTTCCACCAGTCCGCCAAACCGTCTTCCCTGACGGCGATGCACGCTGCTCATGCAGGAATACAGATGAGTGAAATGACTGAATCCCCAGTCGTTGGCTTCCATCGCCTGCTGGGTAGTGGCGTCGCTGTGCGCATACGAGACAAGGATCCCCTGCTGACGGCAGGCTTTCGCAAATTCCTTCATTCCGTTCAGCTCGCTGGCTGCGCTCCAGCGGCCAATCCAGCGGCCATACCGTTCAAGAAGAATCTGCACTTCCTGCGGATCCGGATCACGCAGATATTTTTCCGGCTGCGCTCCCTTCTGAGCCGGTGAAAAATACGGTCCTTCCAGATGAACAGAAGGCATATCCGCCCGTCCTGTTCGGCGTTTTTCCGTTTTGGAAAACACTTCCAGAAAACGCAGCGTTTCATCCAGACTGCCGGCCAGCGAAGTCGGAATGATCGTCGTCGTTCCCTGTTCCAGATGCGCCCGCGCGATGGTGTCGATCGCCTCTTCCGTCGCATCCATGAAATCACTGCCCATCCGTCCGTGCGTATGAATATCGATCAGCCCCGGGCAGAGATAGCAGCCCTCCGCATCCAGCACCTCGCCATCCCCGTCCAGCTTCTCAACAAAAACGCCATCCTGAATCAGACAATCCTGTCCTTCAACAATACCATGGGGCGTCACCCATTTCGCATTGATAATTCTCAACATTTCTTTCTTCCTTTCTGTCAATCATTGCGGATCAAAGGATACCGGGAAGTCAGCTCGATCACTTCCTGACGAAGCCGCTCTTTCAGCGCCGTGTTGTCCGGCTCTGACAGCACCTGCCCCATCCATCTGGCGACCTGACGGAATTCCTCTTCTTTAAATCCACGGGTCGTCATCGCCGCGGTTCCCAGCCGGATCCCGCTGGTGACCATCGGTTTTTCCGGATCAAACGGAATGGCGTTTTTGTTGCAGGTGATATGAATTTCATCCAGCAGCGCTTCCGCCTGTCTGCCGCTGAGTCCAAACGGGCCTTTCACCTCGGCCAGAATCAGATGATTGTCTGATCCGCCGCTGATCAGCCGGAATCCCTGCTGCTGCAATGCCTGCGCAAACGCCTGGCAGTTACGGATCACCTGACGGGCATAGTCTTTGAATTCCGGCTGCAGCGCCTCGTAAAAACAGACCGCCTTGCCGGCGATGACATGCATCAGTGGTCCGCCCTGCATGCCCGGAAAGACGTTGCGATCCAGATCCCGGGCAAACTGCTGTCTGCACAGAATCACTCCGCCGCGCGGACCGCGCAGCGTTTTGTGGGTGGTGGACGTGACAAAATCCGCATACGGCACCGGATTCATGTGCTCGCCTGCAGCCACCAGTCCGGCGATATGCGCCATATCCACCATCAAAACCGCGCCCACCTCATCGGCAATCTCGCGAAACCGCCGGAAATCAATCTGCCGCGGATACGCGCTGGCGCCGGCCACAATCAGCTTCGGCCGAACCTGGCGGGCAATACTCAGCACCTCGTCATAATGGATCTGTTCGCTTTCCCGATCCACGCCATAGCTGTGAAATTCATACAGCCGGCCTGAAAAATTCAGCGTGTGACCATGCGTCAGATGTCCGCCGGAATTCAGATCCATGCCCAGCACCCTGTCGCCCGGATTCAGCACCGTCATGTACACCGCCATGTTGGCCTGGGAACCGGAATGGGGCTGAACGTTGGCATGTTCCGCACCAAAAAGCTGACACAGCCGCTCTCTGGCCAGATTTTCCACCTGATCGACCTCCTCGCAGCCGCCATAATAACGCCGGCCAGGATAGCCTTCCGCATACTTGTTGGTCAGGATGGAGCCTACCGCTTCCAGCACATCGGCAGAAACATAATTCTCTGAGGCAATCAGCTCGATGTTCTGCGTCTGCCGCCGGGTTTCCCGCGCGATGAGCTGACTCAGCTGTTGATCTTTCATTCTGCTTTCCTCCATTGATGTTCATCCTTTTAGATTATAGCACGACCCGCCCTGGAAAAGACGGCGGGGATGATGAAAGATGAAAAAGGATCAGAAAAATCTGATCCTCAAAAAAACGGATTTCAGCGTACCGTCAGTTCCACGCTCTGTCCGGCCTGCGGGCACAGAGCCAGCCAGCCGCCCTGCGGCAGCGAAACCTCGCGGCCCTCATCCAGCACGCTGTCAAAAACGCAGCTGCCGTTCTGATCGTAAACCAAAAAGGCAACATCCTGGGTCGTGACATTCAGTGTCAGAGAAGCAAGCTGCGGATCGATGCTCAGCCACTGAATATGCCCCTGATCCTTTCCCTGAACCTGGGTAGTTCCCTTTTCCAGCGCCGGAACCGCTGCCGTACTGATGTACAGATCTCCGGCTGCGCTCAGATATTCCACACCCTCTTCGGTAAAGAAATGATAGTCAAACTGATCGCGGCTGCCGGTACCCGGAATCTGAACGATGGCCAAAGCCCGGTTTTCATCCACAATCTGATGCGCGTTGACATAGCCTTCCGCAAACGTGCTCAGCGTCACCGGCGCAGCCGGCAGCATCATTTCCAGCAGCTGGGAAGTCGGCTTCTCACTGACCAGCAGATAATTCTGACCGCTGCGGGCTTCCCAGGCGGCCTGAACCTGCGCATCAAGCGGATTGTCTTCCACTTTCATCACATAGTACACCGTCGTTGCGACCGATCCCAGCCCCAGCACCATGGAAACGGCTTCCACCTTAAGATAGGTATGGCCACCCTGCTGTTCAAAGCTGAACAGCTGATCGTTCATCATCGACGGATACAGGAATTTCCCATCTCCCAGATGCTTGGCGGAAATCGGCTGATCCGGCAGCAGTTCCGAAGTCAGCGTCAGCGTGCCGTCTTCTTCAAAGGCAATGGTATACAGCGAGGTGGAATCCGCATAGACTCCGGCCATCGCGGCCAGCTGCTGGTCGATCGGCTGACTGACTTCCGGCTCATCCGGCAATACCGCGGAAGCCGGTTCCGACATCGCGTTCTGCGCGATCAGCGCCTGCGTCAGCATCGAGTTGGCCATCAGCTGATTGGTTGCGCTGCTGCCCCCGGAGCTGAGTACGACCGCGGTCAGACCGTATTGAGGCACTACGGTAAAGGCCGCATGGGACAACAGCGTATCGCCGCCTTTGGTCAGCGCTGTAATGCCTTCGCCCGACTGTGCAAACGGATACAGATCCACGCTGTCCCAGCCCAGACCATAACCCAGCGAATTCCATTGCTGGCTCGGCCAGATTCCCCGGGCATATTCCCTGTTCATCATCGCTTCCAGCGACGCATCGGTCAGCACTTCATTGCCCGGCATGAAAATCTGACCGAAGCGGCACAGATCTTCCGCGGTGGACAGAATTCCGCCGGTGCCGATCATGTTGACGATGTCCGCTTCTACTTCGCGTCCTCCCGTCGTCACCAGCCGGGCTGTTTTTTCCGTGTCCAGCGGTTCCGCCGGCGTCTGTGTGCTTGTCATGCCCAGCGGCTCAAAAAAGTTTTCACGCAGATATTCCGTCAGGCTCTGGCCGCTGACCGCTTCCACCACCAGCTCCGCCAGCATAAAACCATCGTTGCTGTATACGGAATACGCGCCCGGATCCGCCTGCAGGCGGGACTCTTTCAGATGATCCAGAAACGTATCGTGCGTATCGGTTTCGTAACTGAATGTAAATCCGTTGGTAAACGAAGATCCCGGCAGCCCGGACGAATGGTTCAGCAGCATCCGCACGGTAATCTGCGTGTAACGCTCATCCGCCATTTCAAATTCCGGCAGCAGATCCACCACCTTGTCCGAAAGGGACAGCTTGCCTTCCTGCTGCAGCTTCATCACCGCCGCCGTCACAAACATCTTGCTGACCGAACCGATCGTATACTGATCCTGTGCGCTCAGTTCGCGCTGCTGACTGGGACTGAACGTTCCAGCCTGACCGGATATAAGCAGTTCCCCGTCTTTCATCAGCGCATATTGTACGCTGAGCGCTCCGCCCGATGAGACCAGCATCTGAGCCTGCTGCTGCGCCAGTTCCGCCATTTCCTCAGTTTCCACAACCGGCTGGGGCGAAGAGGTCGACGTTGACTGCGGCGCTTCGGCCGGACTGGAACAGCCGGCGCACAACAACAGCGCGGCCAGCGCGATTTTCAGTTTTTTCATCTCTTTCCTCCACAAATGAACGCCGGATTTCATCCAGCGTTCCTCTTTTCCTCTTTCTTCTTTCATTATTTCAGGAAATGGACAAATTGCAAGAGCTGACTTCCTGAAATCCGGATTCTTCTGATGTATTTTTTACCGGTTCTTTACCTCTGCCACAGCCCTTTCCCTTCGTCAGCCTTTCCATTACCGCATCTCTTCCAGCCGGATCACCTCAGCCAGTGAAGATACGGCCTGAGAAGCGTGACAGAGTACCTGCGGATCCGCCAAATCAATGCAGTAACTGTGTTCGGTCATTTCAAACATTGGAATATCATTCTGCGAATCCCCCGCTACGATCAGCTGATCACGGTGAACACCAAATCGCTGACAGATTTCCTGAATGGAAATGCCTTTGGAACAGTTCAGCGGACCGATATCGATCATATCCACATCACTGGTAGTGATTCCCGCCGGAATTTTTCGGTTCAGCAGCAGATCTTTCAATGCCTCGCGCTGCCCAGCCGGAACAAAGATCTGAATTCGTTCCGTTTTCGACTGAGGATCGATTTTTTTAAGATCCGCCACGACCGCTGATGACCAGAAGGGCTTCACTGTTTCGCGATTACATGGATAACGATCCAGTGATGACCAGACCCATTGATCGTCAATCCCGGTTGCCACACTGGCGTCCCAATCGCTTTTCAGGATCAGGTTGCACAGATCAATAAAAATACGATTTGGCATCTGTTTGACGATCGTTTCCCCGGTTTCCAAACGAACCTCCGCGCCATTACAGCCAATATAATTGAACTCAAAACCCAGCTTTTCTGCCAGCGAAGCATAATGACGCAGTCCCCGCGCTGTCGCCGCAACAAAGTGATGACCCTGCTTCACCCAACGGCGTACCGCCTCCAGATTTTCTTCCAGCTGCCGTGGATTAGAACTCTCTTTGCGTGGGTACAACGTCCCATCAAGATCTGAAATCAGCCATTTTGTCATTGGGTCTACCTCCTCCTTTTTATCAAGACTTTGTTTTGTTAAATCCATTTAAGCATATGGTCATAATTTTGTCCAATTCTGCTCAGAAAAAAAAGGATATCAGTCAAAATCATGATAACAACGCTCCTTTTCAAAAGACAGATCAGCAGATTCCGGCCCATTAAAAAAACAAAACAATCCGGACTGTCTGTTGTGACAATCCGGATTGTTTCTGACAGAATACAATGATTAAATACGATTCAGTCGATCGACATATTTGGCTTCCAGAGCTTCGTTGAACTCAGGGCCGCCATCAATGTTCTGCGACTTGTACATCGGCGGAACAATGCCCTTTTCCACCAGAATCTGCGCAGCGCGGTACGTCGCCGCCTGAACGAGAACCGACGTCGTGAACATCGACATGCCGCAGACCTTGCCGTCAAAGCCTTCCAGATCGATGCAGCAGTCGCCTTCCGGCGTGCAGTTGTCAAGCACGATGTCGCAAACCTCATACAGATTCTTGCCGCAGGAATGCTTCGGCGTCAGATGCTTGGACGCTTCCAGCGCCGTGATCGCGATCAGCTTCGCGCCTTTCTTTTTCGCTGCCAGCGCAATGTCGATGCACAGCGGGTTCCGGCCGGAATTGGAAACGAGGAAAACAACGTCGCCTGGACGGATATCCACTTTCTTCATGAAGACCGTACCGGCGCCTTCTACCGTCTCATAAGCTCCGCCGGAAGGTTCGTTGATTCTCTTGGTTGGAATGAATCCACCGGCACGATGCGCAATTTCCATCGCGCCTGCCAGCGAATGTCCTCCGCCCCAGGCCTGAATGATACCGCCGTTCATCACGCATTCGGCCATGGCCTGCGCGGCAGCTTCAATATTTTCCTGCTGAGTGGCCTCTACCTGATCTACCAGCTCACGGACTGTCGGGAATACCTTATTTTCCATCTTTGCTTCCTCCTTTATCTGGTTCTATTGTAAATGCTTTATTCAAAAAAGTCCAGTACTTATTGAATTATTATTCCAACTTTCATTTTCCTTCTGTCAACCTCAGGTTGCGGACAAAACGCAAACGTGAATTGGTAGCTTTTTTGTCCGCGATTGGATACAATGAGACTCAGGATGGTGATCTTCAATGAAATTCGGACAGACTTTACAGGCCCGCCGTAAAGAACTGGGTCTTTCTCAGGAACAGCTGGCTCTGGAACTGAACGTTTCCCGCCAGGCCGTGTCCAAATGGGAAAGCGGTCAGGGATACCCGGAAGTGGAAAAACTCTGCCTGCTGAGCGAAATTCTTCAGCTTTCCCTCGATGAACTGATGAAAGGACCGCAAACTGCCGCCCGGCCCCAGTCGATGGAAGATCTGCCGGCGGAAAACGGAGAAGATTCTCTGATTCAGCGCTTTGTGCTGCAGCCTTGCCGTCAGGAGGTGGAACAGCGGCTTCATCAGAGTGACGACTTTGCCCGCGGTCTGAGCGCCGGGATCGCGCTGTTGATCGTCTCGGTCCTCTTTCCGCTATTGTGGGGCGATGATCTGGGCGCGGCGCTGATGATCATTCCGGTAGGCGTAGGCGTTCTGATTGTGGTTCACGCTTCCCTGCGCTACTCGCAAAGCACGAAAAAAGAACACCGCCAGCTGCATCTGGATGGCGAGGTGCTGTGCGATCTTCAGGATGAATATCAGCGCTTTGCCCAGCGGGATTTTCCCTTGATGATCGCCGGCGGCGTCTTTCTGATCCTGATCGGACTGGCTTGTCTGTTGTTGCTGGAAGCGCTGTTTTCTCCCCACGATGCGCACGCGGCGCCGCTGTTTCTGTTCACCGCTCCGGCCGTCGCGCTGTTTGTCAACGCCGGAATCCGTCAGTCCACCTATCATCAGCTGCTCAGTCCGCATACTGACGCCTGAAACTCCGCCTGATGATATGTACCCAGAATTCTGGACACAAAAGATTTAGATTTCTATGAACTTATGGATGTTTCCCTGTAGATTACGGGAGGCATCCATTTTGTTTTGGATTGAATTCTTCTGTTGTTGTAGTAGTCGATGTATTCATCAACAGCTTTCTTGAACTCTTCAAACGATAGATACTCTTTTTCATGTCCATAGTACACTTCCGTCTTCATTCGTCCAAAAAAAGATTCCATAATACAGTTATCAAAACAATTGCCTTTCCTTGACATGGATTGAATCATACCCTGTTCTTTTAGTTTATCTCTATAATTCTTATGTTGATACTGCCATCCCATATCACTGTGAATCAGGATTCCTTTTGTATCGGGTATATTCGCAAATGTCATATCGAGCATACGATGTTTGACAATACTATGTGATACTTACAATTCCATTTCGTATGTGATAAACTATGTAAGTCTTCAGTTTTTCTGAGACATTCTTTTTCCTCCTTGTTTTCGTTGCAGTTTGCAGACCACATACGAATTATATGCAGGGAGGCTCATTTTTGCATGATCTCTCCGCTTTAAGCTTTCTCTTACGCCTAGACTATCTAGGTTTTTTTTATATAAAAAGATCATCCGCATCGGATGATCCATAACGCAACCGGATTCGTGTTATTGCCGGATTGGTTTACGGCTGGTCCAAAAAAGCTTCCCCCTCGTCTGAAAGAGTGCAATTCTGAATTCCAGACCGTCACGACGAACGCCTCAGAAGTGGTAACAGCCGGCTTCTTTCCAGTGGAACTCGCAAACGCCGTTGTCAAAGCGATCCGCAATCACGCCGTTCAGCTGACCGGACTGAATCCGCTCCACCATCTCCCGGCACTGATCAATACGGCACAACGGCACCTCCACCGTTCCATGCGAGCCGTAAATCAGATCAAACTCTTCCTGACGCCGGCGCAGCTTGTGCATGCTGCTGATGAACGCTTCATCATTGCGGGCATCGCCAAACAGATAGATGACGCCGTTTTGTACGCTGTCTCCAGACAGCAGAAAACGGTGTTTTCTTTCCAGCAGCGCAATGCTTCCCGGCGTGTGTCCCGGGATCAGAATGACCTCAAAATCAAACCGTCCCAGATCGAAATGGTCGCCTTCCCAGACCGGCTGCGGTCTCAGCACTTCCTTCTGTCTTGATCGCAGGTAAGCCATTTCCGAGGGATGTGCCAGAACGGTATCAAACTCCGATGCCGCGGTAGTATGATCCGGATCGGCATGGGTCAGAATCAGCCGCAGCGGCAAATCCGTCACGGTTCTGACCTTTTCCTTCAGTCCTTTTTCAATCCCGGCGTCAATTACCAGCGCCTCGCGCTCTCCCACAGCCAGAAAACAGCGCACATGACCTTCCTCGATGCTGTAAAAATGATCTTTGAGCTGACGTATTTCCATTGGATCCCACCCTTTCCACAGAAAATCCTCTGATTTCATTATAACACAAAACCGGGCTTCCCCAAAAAAGGGAAAACCCGGCTGTTTCGCGATACAAGTCCTTCTCTTCGGCCTCTGGCGCACAGGCTAAGCCCAATACATCCTGGATTCAGCCGCCCAGCAGTTCGGCAAACCAGGAGCGCGGCTGAACCGGCCGGCCGCAGCTGAAGGTGTCAAAGGTACCGCTGAATTGACTGCCCTGGCCATCGCCCTGTACAATCACCAGCGTATCCGCTTCATAACTGGCGTGGATATCCTCATCAAACTCAAACCAGTCAAGACTCTGCGCGATCAGTACCGGCCGGGATTTTTCATCCACGCCTTCGGTCAGCTGAACGTACAGATCCGCAATTTTCACTTTCAGCGCCGCTTCCTCGTTAGTCCGGGAATCCGCCTGAATCCGCCAGTGAACCTGAGGCGTTTCTCCGATCACCGTACACACCGAACAAAACATCAGCAGCACGATCAATACCCCTGCTTTACGCATCCTATCCGTCCTTTCCTGTGGTCTTCAGGATGGACGGATTTTCCTGTTTTATTCCTGCTGTCCGCCAGAAAAGGTCACAAACAGCATCCGATCCTTGCCGTTGATATCGCGCACCACTTCCGCCTGAGCCTCAGGAAAAGCGGCCGCCACCTCCTGTAACAGCGCCTCTTTCTGATTCCATCCGATTTCAAACGCCATCAGCGCCTTGTCTTTCAGAATCAACGGCGCGGCGGCAAACACCTGACGGTAAAACTTCAGGCCATCCTCTCCGCCAAACAGCGCCACGTGCGGCTCATACTCCGCCACGGAAGCTTCCAGCACTTCCTGATCGGGAATGTAAGGCGGGTTGCAGACCACCAGATCCAGCTTCAGCCGCTGCTCGATCAATGGCTGAGCCATATCGCCAACCAGAAACCGAACCGGCACCGCCAAAGCACGGGCATTGGTCTGCGCCACCGCAATCGCCTTTTCACTGATATCAGTGGCCACCATCCGCATTTTGGGCTCCTCTTTCGCCAAGGCCAGCGCAATCGCTCCGCTGCCGGTGCCGATATCCGCTGCTTCAATAAACGAAGAATCCGTAAACAGCTCGTCCGTACGGGCCAGAATCTGAGCGACCAGCTCTTCGGTTTCCGGGCGGGGAATCAGCACATCTTCATTCACCTGAATCGGATAACCGTAAAACCAGGAATACCCCAGCACATAGGCCAGCGGTTCCTGCTTCACAATCCGCGCCATCCCGGCTTCAAACGCCTGAATGATCGATTCCGAGGCCGGCTGTTCATAATTCAGATACAGATCCACATCCTGCTGCCGGGTCAGCTCCAGCAGAAACACACGGGCGGTTTCCAGCGGAATCTGATGCTGCTGCAGCTGCGCATCCCACTGATGTACCAGCTGACGGTAACTAGGCATCCTGTTTCTCCCCGGCCAGTTTCTGACGCTGCTCCTCCGCCAAAAGAGCGGCAATCAGATCATCCAGCCGTCCTTCCATAATCCTGTCCAGCTGATTGACGGTGTAGCCGATGCGATGATCGGTCACCCGGTTTTGCGGATAATTGTAAGTACGGATCTTTTCCGAACGGTCACCCGTTCCGATTTTGGCCCGCCGCTGCGCCCCTTCTGCTTCTTCCCGCTGGCGGCTGATTTCCTCATACACCCGGGCGCGGATCAGACGCATCGCCGTTTCCCGGTTTTCGTGCTGAGAACGGCCATCCTGACAGTTGACCGTGATCCCGGTCGGCACATGGACAATACGTACCGCCGAATCCGTTTTGTTGATATGCTGCCCGCCAGCGCCGGAGGCCCGATGCGTCTCAATGGTTAGATCCGCCGGATCGATTTCAATGTCCGCTTCCTCCGCATCCGGCAACACCAGCACGGTCGCCGTGGACGTATGAATCCGTCCCTGGGTTTCCGTCTTGGGCACCCGCTGAACACGGTGCGCTCCGGATTCAAATTTCAGATGACGATACACTTCATTGCCTTTGATCAGAAAGGAAATCTGCGAGAATCCGCCCGCTTCCGATTCGCTCATTTCCAGAACCTGAACCTTCCAGCCCTGCGCTTCCGCATAACGGGTATACATCCGATACAGATCTCCGGCAAAGATATTGCCTTCATCGCCCCCAGCAGCACCGCGGATTTCCACAATGCAGTCGTGATCATCATCCGGATCCTTCGGTATCAGCAGCACTTCAATCTTTTTCAGCAGTTCCTGACGGCGCGGCTGCAGCTCTTCCAGCTCCATCTGCGCCATTTCCTTCAGTTCCGGATCGCTTTCCTTTTCCATCTGCAGCGCCTGATCGATGTGAGAATTCAGATTTTTCAGCTCCTCATACGCCTCGACCGACTGCCGCAGCGAAGCCTGTTCCTTCCCCAGCTTCGCCAGCTGTCTCGGATCGGAAACAATTTCCGGTCTGAGCATTTCTTCGTTGATTTCCTGGTAACGCTTCGCAATCGATTCCAGTCTCTGTGTTATTGCGTCCATATCCTATTCCTCCTTTAAACCGTTTTGACCTCGCGGGTCAGATCGACCAGCCAGACTCCTTTGAAATACCGTTTCAGCCCGATCACCATCCGGACGAGCTGTTCGACCTGGATGATCAGGAAGACCAGCGCGATACTGGTCAGATGGAAACCTTCCACCAGCACAAAGGCCAGCGGCAGGCCGACAAGCCACATGATTCCGGCATCCAGAAATGCCAGATATTTGGAATCCCCGCCAGCTCTGAGCGCGGAAAACACAAGTACATTGAACATCCGCAGGGAAATGCGCAGCGAGAAAATCCGTACGATCAAGACCGCATCCTGAAATACCCGCGGATTCTGCAAGCCGAACAGACTGACCATCGGCTGAGCGAAAGTCAGAATCAGCACCGAAGACAGCGCGGACAGCACGACCGCCAGCGCCACAAACCAGTTTCCCTGCTGTCTGGCCAGCGTCAGATCGCCCTTGCCCAGCGAAGCGCCGAGAATCGCGCCGTTGGCGCTGTTGAGCCCCTGAACGATAAAGAAAAACATATTGGAAATCTGATTGCCGACATAATACGCATCCATCGCTTCCGTTCCCAGCCGTCCAAAAGCCCGGATATACAGCGTGTTGCCAAAGCCAAACAGCAGCTCGTTGACAATCAGCGGCCAGGCTCTCCGCAATACCGGCACCGCGAAATCAGCACGGATGGCAAACATCTGCCCCGGTGTGCCGACAAACGGCTGATGCGTCCGCCAGGCATAGATTCCATGGATCAGCAACCCGGTACACTGAGCGCACAAGGTTCCCAGCGCCGCGCCCCTTACTCCCAGCTGTGGAAAACCGAAATGGCCGAAAATCAGGCAATAATTCAGCACGACGTTGACCACCATGCTGCACAACCCGATCAGCATCGGCACATGCGTTTTCTG
Source organism: uncultured Holdemania sp. (assembly GCA_904395815.1). GTDB lineage: Bacteria > Bacillota_I > Bacilli_A > Erysipelotrichales > Erysipelotrichaceae > Holdemania. The sequence continues at coordinate 38,297 of CAJFOC010000024.1, read as the reverse complement.
AATGCAGCGATAGGCAAAGGAAAACATCGTGATCAGCGCACCCGGCAGGTAGGAAATCATCGCGATGTTCAGATACTGCAGCGCGGATTCAATCACCGCCGGATCCTGAATGTAAAAGCTCATAATCTGCCGGCCCAGCAGCCGCGCCGCCATCATCCAGACCAGCGCGTTGATCAGACTCAGAATCAGTCCCAGGCCAAACGCCTTGCGTTCGCCAGCCAGATCGTGACGGCCAAAGAACTGCGACATGAAAATCCCGGCGCCGCTGGCCACGCCGAATCCGACGGTCATCATCAGATTTTCCAGCTGAGCGGCCGTTCCTACCGCGCTGACCTGCCCAATCCAGGAAACCATGATGCTGTCAGTGATGCCCATCGCGCTGTTGAGCAGTTGCTGCAGCGCCAGCGGCACGGAAATCACCAGTACCTTTTTATAAAATGACGGCGGTCCCAGCCACCTTTTTCGAAAGCGGCTGCTCATAGCGGCAACCCCAGATGGGACGGCCGGTTTCTGACCTGGTGACAATGACGGCAGCGCGCTTCATAGCTTTCCGCCGCCCCCACCAGAATGACCGGATCATCATAGCTGGCCGGCTCCCCGTTGACCAGCCGCTGCGTCCGGGTCGCCGGAGCCCCGCACACTGTACATACCGCGGTCAGCTTGGTGACAAATTCCGCCTTGGTAATCAAAACCGGCATGACGCCAAACGGTTCGCCTCGAAAGTCCATGTCCAGACCGGCCGCCATCACCCGCTTGCCCCGCTTGGCATAGTAATCGCAGATCTCAATGATATCCTCATCGAAAAACTGCACCTCGTCGATCGCGATCACATCGGTCTGCGCCTCCACATGCTCCACGATCTCACAGGCGCTGCCGACAACGATGCTTTCCACTGAGCTGCCGGCATGAGAAACGACCCGTGTCTCGCTGTAACGATTGTCGATAGCCGGTTTGAAGACCATGACTTTCTTTTTCGCAAATTCCAGAACCTTGATCCGGCGGATCAGTTCCTCCGTCTTCCCCGCAAACATACAGCCGGAAATGACTTCCACATATCCCGGCCGGTACTGATGATACATCATGCCTTTTCCTCTCCTGTTCCTTTTCTTACTTCTTATCTATTGTACAGGAATCAGCGCCGTGTTTCCAGATGTCGATGCCGGCCGGCAAAAGAAAAGAAGGCGGTACCGCCCTCTTTGCTGAATCTGCCGTTTCTTATTTCTTGAGTCCGTACTTCTGATTGAACTTCTCAATCCGGCCCTGAGCTGCCGCGAAACGCTGTCTTCCGGTAAAGAACGGATGGCAGTTTGAGCAGGTATCGACACGGATGTCCTTTTTCACAGAACCGGTTTCAAACGTGCTTCCGCAGGTTGTGCAGGTCACCTTGGTCTTCTGATAATTCGGGTGAATGCCTTTTTTCATGTTCGTTTTCTCTCCTTCCGCCTTGAATCGCCTTCGGATCCAAAGTAAGTGCTCATATATCTTAGCATAACCCGTTTTTGAATGCAATCCCATTTTATTCAATAAATCGCTTATCCAAAGTGAAAAAGAGCCGGAAAACAACATAAACCGTTTTTCCCTTAACCAAAAAGGCTCTCCCTTCTGAAAGAAAAGGAAGAGCTTGTTTTGTCTGGCTTTCTGAATCCGATTTACAGCCAGAAACCGCGATAAACCAATCCCCGGAAAATCGCATGCACGCCTTCGGCAATCAGACCGATCGCCAGCAGCGCCGACAGCGCCACCGCGCTCAGCACCGGTCTGCAGAAGCTGATCACACCGACCCCCGTCATTAACACGCCCAGAGCCACGATCCAGCCCCACTTCGAAAAGCCAAGTTTCTTCAAATCAAAACCGCTGACGATTTTGGAAACGCCGGAAAACAGAATCCACATGCCGAAGATGTACGGTAAGACCGCCGCCACCAGCACATTGTTTAATATAAACATGAAGCCGATGATCACTCCGAGAATGCCATCCAATAACTGCCATCCGGCGCCCAGCATCGACTTGCTGAAACTGAAGTAAATGGCCAGATCAAAAATACCGGAAAGCAGAATGACAAAACCGATCATTCCCGCCATGGACAACAGCGAAACTTCCGGATTCAGCAACAAGGTCACACCGGAGAGAATCAGAAGAATTCCCGCGATGATCCACAAAACACGTGTCATTGAGTTTTTCAATTTCATCACTCCCTTGATCAGATCTCTTTCTGATTTCATCTTTATCATAGTTCTTTTTTTCCCGTTTCAAAAGTGACAACCGGACCGACCTGTCAAAAGTCATGACAATCCCTTTCATTTGTCATCGATGTCCTAATCGCAATCTGACAAAGCCCTTTCGCTGACAATCCTGTTCCTTATTTTATATTGACTGCGATCATGGAAACCGCTTCTGCCCCGCTTCTTTTCGCGCTGCGGCTCAGAAGGCAAAAAAGGACGCCGGGCTTTTCCCTGCGTCCTGCAGAATTCCGGTTTTACTGCACGCGTTCGCGCCAGATTTTCGCGCCCAGCGCCCGCAGCTTGCCATCGAGATTATCGTATCCGCGTTCGATATGATAAATCTCATGAATTTCCGTGATGCCCTCCGCCAGCAAGCCGGCCACCACCAGACTCGCTCCGCAGCGCAAATCGGTCGCCGTCACCCGGTCGCCATACAGCGGGGTGATGCCCTCAATCGTACAGCTGCCCTGACCGACTGTGATGTTGGCGCCCATCCGCTGCAGCTCAAGACAGTGCTTGAACCGTTCCGGATAAATCGTTTCCCGGATCGTGGACTTGCCTTCCGCCTGAGTCAGCAGCGCCGAAAGCGGCTGCTGCAGATCGGTCGCAAACCCCGGATAAGGCAATGTCTTGATATCCACGCCCTGCAGCTTCCGGCCGCCCCGAATCGTCACGCAATCCACATCCACTTCCATATCCACGCCCATTTCCTGCAGCTTGGATAACAGCGATTCCAGATGCTGCGGAATGATGTTGGCAATTTTCATCTGTTCCGCCGCCGCGGCCGCCATGATGATGAACGTTCCCGCCTCGATCCGATCCGGAATGATCTCATGAAAACAGCCTGACAGCGACGTCACTCCGTCGATGGTAATCACATTGGTGCCGGCGCCGCGAATCTGCGCTCCCATTTTGTTCAGCAGCGTCGCCACATCAATGATCTCCGGCTCCTTGGCCGCGTTTTCAATGGTCGTGCGTCCTCTGGCATAGACGGCCGCCATCATGATGTTGATCGTCGCGCCCACAGAAGAAATATCCAGAAAGATTTTGGTGCCGACCAGCTCCTCAGCCCGGATCTCATAACAGCCCTTCTGATAATCGATGGTCGCGCCCAATGCCTCAAACCCTTTCAGATGCAGGTCGATCGGTCTGGGCCCCAGATAACAGCCGCCGGACATCTTGATTTTGACCTGCCGGTATTTTCCTAACAGCGCCCCCATAAAATAATAGGAAGCTCGTAACCGGGTTACCGCCGGATGCACCAGCGGGATGTTGCGCATGCCGGTCGGATCAATCACCAGGTGTCCGCGATCCTTGTGGACCACTTCCACATGAAGTTCCTTCAGAAGAACCGCCAGGGATTCCACATCCGCGATATCCGGCACGCCGCAGATCGTCACCGGACCGCCGGCCAGAATTGAAGCCGGGATCAGCGCGACCGTCGCATTTTTCGCCCCGCTGATTCGGACTTCTCCCTTCAGCGGATGCCTTCCTTCAATTTTAAACACTTCTTCCATTCCGTTGGGCTCCTTTCCTTCTATTACCATACTATTGCGCCTGCTCAGAAGTGTGATGAATACAGCTGACGGATCTCTTTCTCCCAGCTGTTCATCATCTCTTCCATTTTCCGCCGATGAGTCTTTCCCCGCAGCTGTTCATTGACTGCGCTCATCAGCTTGCGGGAAATCTGACGGGCATGAAACCGTTCCTGATACAACACCTGACACCCTCGCTGCAAGGGGCGGATCTGATAATCCTGCGTCTGAGTTCCGTCTTCCATCTCATATTCCAGACGGATACAGGAAGGCCGCTGAAACACGCTTACCGTCATCCGGCCCACAATCTTCCTTCGCTGCGTGATCTGTACCTTCTTCTCATACTGGAATCCTTCTTCCAGCTGTCTCAGTTCGATCTTCCTGCCGGTTTCCATCTGAACATCCCGGCAGATCCGACGGGCTATATAATTAAAGAACTGGAGATCCGAACACGGAAACTCCCGCTGACTCTGCATGACACCTCATCCTTTTCTTTTTTCTTTATTATACCGTGAAGGCGGTGCGGATGCTACCCCCGCCCTTGCGGAAGTTACGCTGCACCGCTCTGGCAAAGGCAGAAATTTCCATTTCGTCAGCCGTCCCGGAAAACCGCCCTGTATAACGCGGCAGCGTTTCGCTGTCATTCGGGACAGTCAATTTTTTTCGGGCGTCCTTGTTTCTTTTTGACCGCCGTTGGTTTATGATTAAGACAATGGTCCAATCCTGCCGGGGTGATGTTGTTCAGATCATGCTGCCGGCAGTTCCATAAACAAGAGCAGAAAGAGAGGAACCCGGGTTTGAAAATTATCAAGCGCAATGGCATGGAAGCCGAATTTGACAAAACCAAAATCGAACGCGCCATCAGCAAAGCCAACCTGGCCGGCACCGGTCAGCCGGAGCTGAGCGACGAGGTGATTCATGACATCGCCTGCACCATCGAGGAGGCCTGCGCCCAGATGCGCCGCGCCCTGTCGGTAGAGGAAATTCAGGAGATGGTCGAAACTCAGCTGATGTCGCATCAGGCTTTTGAGGTAGCCAAGCGTTACATTCGCTACCGCTATACCCGTTCACTGGTCCGCAAGGCCAACACGACGGACAATCAGATTCTGACGCTGATTGAATGCAACAACGAAGAAGCCAAGCAGGAAAACTCCAACAAGAACCCGACGGTCAACAGCGTCCAGCGCGATTACATGGCCGGTGAAGTCAGCAAGGATCTGACCCGCCGTTTGTTGCTGCCGCAGGATATCGTCGAAGCGCATGAACAGGGAATCATTCATTTTCATGACATGGACTATTATGCCCAGCACATGCACAACTGCGATCTGGTCAATCTGGAAGACATGCTGCAAAACGGCACTGTGATCTCCGATACCATGATCGAAAAACCGCACAGTTTCTCAACTTCCTGCAACATCGCCACCCAGATCATCGCTCAGGTCGCTTCCAATCAATACGGCGGTCAAAGCATCTCGCTGGCGCATCTGGCGCCGTTTGTTCAGGTGTCGCGGGATAAAATTCGCAGCGAACTGCAGCAGGAGCTGAAGGAATTCGGCGTGACCGTATCCGAGCAGCAGATGAACGACGTCGTTGAGCGGCGGTTACTGGAAGAGATCCGCAAAGGCGTGCAGACCATTCAGTATCAGGTCGTAACCCTGATGACGACCAACGGTCAGGCGCCGTTTGTCACCGTCTTCATGTATCTGAATGAAGCAAAAAACGAACAGGAGAAAAAAGACCTGGCGCTGATCATTGAGGAAACGCTGAAGCAGCGCTATCAGGGCGTTAAAAACGAACAGGGCGTCTGGATTACGCCGGCTTTCCCGAAGCTGATCTACGTGCTGGAAGAAGACAACATCCACGAAGATTCTCCTTATTATTATCTGACCAAACTGGCGGCCAAATGCACGGCCAAGCGTATGGTTCCGGATTACATTTCGGAAAAGAAGATGAAAGAGCTGAAGGAAGGCAACTGCTTCCCTGTCATGGGCTGCCGCAGCAACCTCAGCCCGTGGAAAGATGAAAACGGCAACTATAAATTCTACGGGCGTTTCAATCAGGGTGTCGTGACCATCAATCTGGTCGATGTAGCGCTGTCCTCCAAGGGAGACATGGATCAGTTCTGGAAGATTTTTGACGAACGGCTGCAGCTGTGCTACAAAGCGCTGATGTGCCGCCACAACCGGCTGAAAGGAACGCTCTCCGATGCCGCTCCGATTCTCTGGCAGCATGGCGCGATTGCCCGGCTGAAAAAAGGAGAGCCGATCGACAAACTGCTGGTCGGCGGTTATTCGACCATTTCTCTGGGATATGCCGGACTGTGCGAATGCGTACGCTACATGACCGGCAAATCCCACACCGATCCAGAAGCCACACCGTTTGCGCTGCAGGTAATGAAGCACATGAACGACGCCTGCGACCGCTGGAAGAAGGAAACGACGATCGGTTTTGGCATCTATGGCACTCCGCTGGAAAGCACAACCTACAAATTTGCCAAATGCCTGCAGAAACGCTTCGGCGTAATTCCGGGAGTGACGGACAAAAGCTACATCACCAACAGCTATCATGTCCATGTTACCGAACCGATCGACGCGTTTGAAAAACTGTCGTTTGAAGCGCAGTTCCAGGCGCTGTCCACCGGCGGCGCGATCAGTTATGTCGAAGTGCCGAACATGGAAAACAACCTCGACGCCGTGCTGGCCATCATGAAGTTCATCTATGACAACATCATGTATGCCGAACTGAACACCAAGAGCGATTATTGTCAGGAATGCGGATATGATCGGGAAATTGAAATCGTAGAGGAAAACGGCAAACTGATCTGGAAATGTCCGAACTGCGGCAACACCGATCAGTCCAAGCTCAATGTCGCCCGCCGTACTTGCGGATACATCGGCACTCAGTTCTGGAATCAGGGCCGGACAGAAGAAATCCGCGATCGTGTCGAACACCTGTAATTCATGTATTACGGAGAAATCAAGCGGCGCGACATCGCCAACGGTCCCGGCGTCCGGGTTTCCCTGTTTGTTTCCGGCTGCCGTCACCACTGTCCGAACTGTTTCAATCGGGAAACCTGGGATTTCCGTTATGGACAGCCTTTTATGTCAAAACAGGCGGAACAGATTCTGAACGATTTGAAACCGGATTTCATCAGCGGCTTCACCTTGCTGGGGGGAGAACCGTTTGAACCGGAAAATCAGAAAGACGTGTGCGAGCTGCTGAAGCTGATTCGCAGCCGGCTGCCTCACAAAACAATCTGGTGTTTTACCGGCGGGGTGCTGGAAACAGACCTCTGGCAGCCCAGCCCCTGGCGGACAGAATGGACCGATACGCTGCTGCAGCAGCTGGATGTGCTGGTTGACGGTCCCTTTATTGAAGCGCAGAAAGACCTGCGGCTGGTTTTCCGCGGTTCCCGCAATCAGCGGCTGATCGATATGCCTGCCACGCTTTTAACAGGAAAAGTCCAGCTTCTTACCCTGGACTCAAACTGAGATTGTGATTCTTTCCATCACCGGCCATGGCCGGTGATTTTTATTTTCTTTTGGAATCGTGATAGAAGAGTGGTCGATCGATCAACTTCTTTGTCAACTTACAATGATGATTCTCGTTTTTGCCCTCCTGCGCGAAATATCATCAGGCTGATCTGTGCTTCATTTAAACAAATAAGCGGTAATCATCTTTCTCATGGAATGACATGGCATTTCATTGACGAAAAAACAGGGATCCATTATACTGTGCACGACAAAGCCTGTTGACCAGCTCTATTCTTATCAATCGGAAAAGCCAACAGCACATGGACACAGACGAAAATCGCATGTTCAGTTAACGAATACCGCGAGCCGCTCCATACCGTTTTCAACACGACGCCAACCGATCCACCCCCTTTGCCAACATCCGTCACACTGCAGAAAAGCGGCTCTTCCAGAAAGAAGAACAAACCTGTATCATTCGCCGCAAACATCCTCGCGAGTTACCCGCAACCATCGAAACAGAGCCTGAAGCTGCAAAATCGCAGAACAGGCTGCTGACTTGTAAGAAACTGGAGGCGTAAGATATGGCCAGACCTTTTACCTCTTCCCAGGTCAATCGGTTAATCGACAAACATAAAAATTACCTGTCCCGACTGGAGGCGGGAGAAACAATCTCAGAGCAGTACCGTGCTGAAATGGAACAGACAGTCAACCATTTTGTAATGCAGGAAACAGCCAAAATTCTCCACGAAATCCCTGTTGAAGAAATCAATCGGGACAAGCGCGGCTTTCGTGTAAAAGCATTGCGGGAAGAGGGTTTCTGTACGATAGCAGATCTCTTCGAGGCTCCGGTCTACAGCATCGGTTCCGTTCATGGTATCAGCACAGACAGCGCCTATGGAATCAAACGGATAGTCAATGAACTGGCGGATCAGATTCAGAAAGGAATAAAGATTCGTCTCAGCACAGATAAAAGAACCCCCGTGGCCACACAGCTGGTGATGGCCATTTCCAGATATAGGCGGGGTCTGTCTCATGCGGAATTCTGCCGCCACATGCTGGCACAATACAGCCATACTATCCGTTATGCCATGGAAGATCTTGCGCCCGCTCAAAGTAATTTTCGGTGGTTATTCGCCTCCAAGGCCAAAAAGAAAAAAGCGCAGGAAGCGTACGATCTGCTGAACAACCTGCTGACTAATGAATATGGGGCCCAGGTTCAGAACGCTCTCTGCGACCTGATTTCAGTCAACGAAATTTCCGACAGCAGCGCCTGGGACGATTTTTCGGAAAGCTCCATCCGCTTTTTCAATATCCTGGAGGATGTTCGTCCTGGTTTGCTGGGAAGCGATGATGCCGTATACGGACTTCCGGAAGATCTTGCCCGTGAAATTGAAGATGAAAGCTTTTTTCCGGATGGATTGCTTTGTGAGCTGCGCCGTTATCAGGAATGGGGAGTTAAGTATATTCTCCACCAGGAACGGGTTTTGCTGGGGGATGAAATGGGTCTGGGCAAAACCGTGCAGGCAATCGCCGCCATGGTATCCCTGAGAAATACAAGAGCTACTCATTTTGTCGTGGTGTGTCCTGCCAGCGTAATTGAAAACTGGTGTCGGGAAGTCTGTAAACACAGTCGTCTTTCCGTCACCAAGGTTCATGGCGCCGGTCGAATGGCGGCACTGCGCTCCTGGATCCAACGCGGCGGTGTAGCCGTAACGACCTATGAGACAACAGGCTATTTTAAACTGGAGGACGGATTTCATTTTTCCATGCTGACCGTGGATAAAGCGCATTACATCAAAAATCCGCAGGCACGTCGTACCATCAACGTTAAAAAGCTGGCCGAACATGCCCACAGACTCTTATTTATGACAGGTACCGCCCTGGAAAACAAAGTCGATGAGATGATCGAACTTATTTCTATTCTTCAGCCTGCTGTCGCTTCTCAAGTACAAGGTATGGTCTCGCTTGCCTCTGCCCCTCAGTTCAGAAAAAAAGTGGCTCCGGTCTATTATCGCCGAAAGAGGGACGATGTGCTGACCGAACTGCCGGAACTGATTGAAAACCAGGAGTGGTGCACGCTGCTTCCGGAAGAAGAAGCCATCTATGAAAAAGCGGTCCTGGGCAGGCATTATCATGAAGCCCGACGTGTATCCTGGAATGTGGATAACCTCCATCACTCTTCCAAAGCAGGCCGTATGCTGGAATTGATTGAGGAAGCAAAATCCGAAGGACGTAAAGTAATCGTGTTTTCTTTTTTCCTGGATACCATCCGTAAAATCTCTTTGTTGCTGGGACCTCAATGTACCGCTCCGATCAACGGTTCCGTATCCCCTCAAAGGCGGCAGGAAATCATTGACGAATTTGATCATGCGCCGGATGGAACTGTTTTATTAGCACAGATTCAGGCAGGCGGTACAGGGCTGAACATCCAGTCGGCAAGCGTCGTTATCCTGTGTGAACCTCAGTTTAAGCCTTCCATTGAAAACCAGGCAATTTCCAGGGCTTATCGCATGGGCCAGACCAGGAATGTTCTCGTGTACCGGCTGCTTTGCCAGAATACCATAGACGAGCGCATCACCGCTTTATTGGCGGAAAAACAGGCAGCTTTCGACGCTTTCGCAGATCAATCGGAAGCGGCAAAGGAAAGTCTTGAATTGGACGAAAAGACATTAGGCAACATCATCAACGAGGAAATTGAAAGAATCAATGCTAAGAACAGCAAAGCCCATTCAAGACAGCTGAGTCATTGACAAAAAAGATAATTCCGCATGGATGCAGCAGAAGGACAGCACCGCAAAAGAATACATTACAAAAAAGTTGAGGCCCTTCCTTTGGAAGAGACCTCAACTTTTATTTCTGTTCTTACGCCTTGTTGGCAGAACCGAACTGATGGATCATCTCAACAACTTTCTTGGTGATCGCATCCGCGCCCGGTTTCAGCAGCTTACGCGGGTCATAGCCCTTGCCTTCCAGATCCTTGCCCGCTTCGATGTATTTACGGGTAGCATCCGCGAAGACCAGCTGCAGTTCCGTGTTCACGTTGATCTTGGAAACGCCCAGGGAGATGGCCTTGGCAATCTGATCCGCCGGGATGCCGCTGCCGCCATGCAGAACCAGCGGTTTGCCCTGTGTCGACGCCTGGATTTCAGCCAGTCTTTCGAAGTTCAGACCTTTCCAGTCAGCCGGATATTTGCCATGAATGTTGCCGATGCCCGCAGCCAGGAAATCAACGCCCAGCGCCGCGATCGCTGCGCACTCCTGAGGATCTGCCAGTTCTCCGTTGCTGGTAACGCCATCTTCTGTGCCGCCGATACCGCCGACTTCACATTCAACGGAAATGCCCTTGGAATGAGCCAGCTCCAGGATTTCCTTGGATTTGGCAACGTTCTCATCAAAATCATAATGAGAGCCGTCAAACATAACGGAAGTGAATCCCGCTTCAATGCAGGCCTTCGCGCCTTCAAATGTTCCGTGATCCAGATGCAGCGCTACCGGTACGGTAATGCCCATCGAGTCATGGATTTCACGAACCATGGCGACAACATTCTTGAAGCCTGCCATGTACTTGCCGGCGCCTTCGGAAACACCCAGCATCACCGGCGATTTCGCTTCTTCAGCGGCAGCCAGGATCGACTTGATCCATTCCATGTTATTGATGTTGAAAGCACCTACTGCGTAGTGGCCTTCGTGAGCTTTTTCGATCATTTCTTTTGCGGAAACTAATGCCATAAACTACTCCTCCTGTTTCTACGCCCTTATTTTACTCCTTTTTTCATGATTTGAGAAGTCGCAAGCGGCGTAAATTGACACAGGAACACAATCTGTCTGCAATGTTCTTCTGTACCAAAAAATGTTCCTCTGTACAACGTTTTTGTTCCTCAGGGAACAAAAAATGTCGCATTACGTGACTTTTTTTCCCACGAAAGAGTAAAAATTGTTTATAATAAGGACAGCCGGATTTCACTGTATCTGTCCGATTTCCGCTTGCTTGAAAAACATTGTATTGAAAAGAAATGTTGGATAGAATTCCAACCGGAGGAAAGGGTATGAAAAAAAGTTCAGAGATTTACGATATTGCCTGGGACCTGGCTGCCATTGTGGACAATTTGGATGCGTCAGTCCTGAATGTGATCAAACAGGATTGTCAGAATCGCGATTCTTCCTCTGCGGCGTCGCTTCAGCTTGCCTACACGCGGCTGAATCTGATTCGGGAACAGCTGAAATCCATGGTTTCTGCGCTGGAAGACATTACCTACAGTCTGGAAGAAGAACTGGAACAGCGCGGTGAGGAAGATATCGGTTCCCCGGTATCCGATAAGACTTATTCTTAAGAATAATCAGTCTGACCGGACTGGTTTTCTTTTATTCTGATAAGGAGGAACAACGATGAACGACTCAATCCGTACTATCCGTGAACTGGACAGAGATCTGGCGCTGCTGCATGACCGGCTTTTCAGTCTGGGAGCATTTCAGACAGAACCGCTGCGGCCGGATCCGGCGCTGCAGCATCAGCTGCGGCAGCAGCTGACACAGCTGAACCGCCGTATTCAGGCGCTGCCTGATAAAACGGAGATTGACCGCTTTTTCATCCGCCACTTTACTGACTATACCGATATGTTGTCATTGGATCTGGAAGACGCTTTTGAGGGTTCCGGAAACTGGTTCTCTCGTCAGCAGCAGTTTCTGAAAACATTGCTGACACGCGATCAGCGGCGTGAATCACTGCGTTTCGACCTGTTACTGCAGCGTCACAGCGCCATGCGGGAAAGTCTTGCCTTGTGGCAACAACGAGCTGAAACGATGGAAAAATCACAGCAGTCCGCGTTACTTCAGGGAGCGCTTGAGTTCAACAACCAGATTGTCCGCACCATCGGTACGCTGAAACCGCAATGGGCAGCGCTGGCTGCCGTGCTGCACGAAAACAGCGAACAGCTGCAGGCGTTGATCTGTCATCTGCAGCAGAAACTGCCTGCCCCTCAGCAAAAAACTCTGCGCGGCCTGCAGGAGCGGCTCCATACCGATCCGCAGCAATACCGACGAGTGCTGAAGCTGCGTCTGGGTGTGGATCTGGACGATCTGCTGGGCTGGTATGAAGAAGAGATGGACAAGACCCGCAGTACGATGATGGCCATCGCCTCACGCCTGGCCGCTCATCCGGTTACCACTCTTCAGGAGGTACGGGAACTGCTCGATACGCATGCCGGCCCCTGCAGCAGCGCTGAAGAAATGTTTGAACGCGGTCATCGCTATCTGCGCCGGGTCCGCGAAGCCTGTGCGAAAAAGCTGTGGCTGCCTTTAGGCGAAAGCTGCGAGCTGACCGGCGTGCCTGAAGAGCTGCGGGAATCGTTCCCCTGGGGCGGTTATATGAACGGCTGCCCGTATGAAAGACCGATTCGCGGCCGAATGTTCCTCAATGAAACCAATTTCACCGCCGTCAGCGACGGATGGATCAAGGTCAATACGATTCATGAGGCCTATTTCGGTCATCACCTGCAGTTTGTCCACAGCTGCAGCGATCCGATTTTGCAGACGATGAAAGGCGGTCCGAAAGCCGATCCGATTATCGAAGGCACCGCCCATCGCAGCGAGCGGGTCTATGAATCCATCTTCGCTGAAGATCCTTATTTTCCGCTGTTTACCGCGCTGCGCCGTCATCATACCGCCGTCAGAATCAAAGCCGATCTGATGCTGCGTCTGGAAAACAGGCAAATCGGCGAGGTCGTCGAACTGTATCAGAAAGAGCTGGGCTTTGACGAGCGGACCGCCCGCGGTCAGGTGCTGGCTCAGGAAAACATGTTCGGCTATTTCACCTGTTACTGCTACGGGCTGAAAAAGATTGAACAGCTGGAAGCGGAACTGCGCATGGATCCGGATTCCATGACGGCATGGCTGATGAATGCCGGCCAGATCAGCATTGAAAGCCTGGCGCTGTTTCTGCGCTGCAGCGAGGAAAGCCGCTACGCCATTACCCATGATTATCCAAGCCTGTTTCAGTTTGCCTGACAGCGTTGTCAGGGAGGCCGCCGCAGCCTCCCCTTTTCTTTTGACCGCCGGCAAGATGCGAGGAACAATAGCCACGTTCCCGTTTTTCTGTTATAATATAGAATTGAATTTTTAAGGGGAAATCGCAATGAAAAAAATCGCTTTTGATAACGAAAAATATGTGCAGATGCAGTCGCTGCGCATTAAAGAACGAATCCAGCAGTTCGGCAACAAGCTTTATCTCGAATTCGGCGGCAAGCTTTTTGACGACTTCCACGCTTCCCGCGTATTACCAGGGTTTCATCCTGACAGCAAGATCAAGATGCTGATGGAATTAAAGGAATCGGTGGAAATCGTCATTGTCATTAACGCTGCGGATATTGAAAAAAACAAAGTCCGCAGCGATCTGGGCATCACCTACGATCTCGATGTACTGCGTCTGATCGACGCCTTCCGCAGCATTGATCTGTACGTCGGTTCTGTCGTCATCGCTCAGTATGCCGGACAGATTACCGCCGATCTGTTCAAGAAAAAGCTGGAAGGGCTGGGAATCCGCGTTGTCCTTCACTATCCGATCGCCGGGTATCCCAGCAACGTTTCCTTCATCGTTTCCGACGAGGGATTCGGGCGCAACGAATACATCGAAACGACTCGCGAGCTGATCGTCGTCACCGCGCCGGGACCGGGCAGCGGCAAAATGGCAACCTGCCTGTCGCAGCTGTATCATGATTATAAGCGCGGAATCCAGGCCGGTTATGCCAAATTTGAAACTTTCCCGATCTGGAATCTGCCGTTAAAACATCCGGTCAACCTGGCTTACGAAGCAGCCACTGCCGATCTGAACGACGTCAACATGATCGATCCGTTCCATCTGGAAGCGTATGGCGAAACCGCGATCAATTATAACCGCGATGTCGAAGTGTTCCCGGTACTCAATACGTTGTTTGAAAAGATCGCGGGCGTCTCCCCCTACAAATCGCCGACAGACATGGGCGTCAACATGGCCGGCTACTGCATCATTGACGATGAGGCAGCCCGCCAGGCCAGTCTGGACGAGATTCTGCGCCGGTATTTTCAGGCGCTGTGCGATCTGCGGCTAGATATCGGCTCTGAGGAAGCCGTCGGTAAAATTGAGCTGATCATGAATCAGGCCGGCATCACCCGGCATGACCGCAAAGTCGCGGAAGCGGCTTTGGCCAAGGCCGCCTGCACTGAAGCGCCGGCAGTGGCGATTGAGCTGAATGACGGCCGCATCATCACCGGAAAAACGTCTGATCTGCTGGGGGCTTCCAGCGCTGCGCTGCTCAACGCGCTGAAAGAACTGGGCGGCATCAACGATAACATTCCGCTGATTTCCCCCAATGTCATTGAACCGATTCAGAAACTGAAAGTCCAGCATCTGGGCAATCACAATCCGCGCCTGCATACCGATGAAATTCTCATCGCGCTGGCGATTGCGGCCACCAACAATCCGGTTTCCCATCTGGCCATGCAGCAATTGAAAAAACTGAAAGACTGCGAAGTCCATTCCACCGTCCTGCTTTCAGAAGTCGACTTGTCGACATTCAAGAAACTGGGCATGAACCTGACCTGCGAACCGGTTTATCAGAAGAAAAAACTGTATCATCGCTGATAAAACACTGCGGCCAGCGACTTGTTAAAGTCGATGCCGCAGTCTTTTTTTTTTGCAGCCAAAGTTCCTTTTTATCATTCTCATCATCACTAACTTCCCCTTTGATCCCTTCATCATGACCAAAACTTGTTTAATCTGCGGCTTTCTTTCAGCCAGAATTCCGATAAAAAAGGATGGACAGAGAATTTCCCTGATATCCATCCTTGTTTTTACCATATGATTTCGTTTTCCATCACCGTTCCGCTTTGTGCTTTGCCAGAATCAGCGATACCGCTTCCGATACTGTGGAGACAACGGGTCTATCGGAAGTTTCCAGCAGATCGCGGCTCTGATGCCCGCGGTCAATCAAAATGCAGTCCCATGCCAGCGCCGCCGCAACCTCCGCGTCATGCAGAGAATCGCCGATCATGATCATGTTTTGATCCGATTGCGGATGACGCTTCAGCCACACCTGAGCCGCGCTCAGCTTTTCCCGGGCATAAATATCACAAATACCGATCAGATCGCTGAACCAATCGGTACAGCCGCATTGATCCGTCTGCCGCCGCAGATGATCCTGACGGGAAGCGGACAGAATCAGCGACGGGATACCGCTTTTTTGCAGCATCCCGATTCCCTCCTCAACATCCGCAAACAAACCGCAGTGCACCGCCCGCCGATGATATTCGCTCATGTATTCCTCCGACAGCTGCTCAAAGCTTTCCTTTTCCAGATCCAGCCCCACCCGCCGGTAGTAGTCGATCACCGGAAAAGTAAAAACACGCTGATACGCTGCCCGATCGGGCAATGTCGGCAGATGACGCCGGCGCAGCATCTCATTCATCGTACCGATGCAGACCTCCACATCATCCAATAACGTTCCGTTCCAGTCCCATACCGCTGTGGCCATGACTTCCCTCCTTGTTTACAAAAAGCGGCTTGCGCCGCCTGCATTTCAGATTAATAGCTTTCTTCCGCGTTTTCATCGTAAGCTGGCTTCTCGTGGTCGTTATCCTCCTCGAAGCTGTCCAGCTCATCGAGATCCTCGCTGCTGTCGTCATCCAGCACAATCGCGCTGGTATCGTAGTGCGTTTCATTGTACGTATGACGGGAACGCAGATCCCACTTGTTGTTGCTCAGAGAGGTAAAGCGGCTGTCCAGCATCATCGCCGTATAAAATGAAGCGATTTTTCTGTCCGCCACATTTTCCGAATAACCCATGATCTGAGACACCTCATCCCACAGCTTGTTGAAGGCAACGCTGTTTTTCTTCTTGCTTAACAGCTGATAAGCAACATCCGTCATTGAACGATTTGACACGAATCCACAGTCCTTTCTTACATTTTTTCCGGCGCGCTGACCCCGATCAGTCCCAGCGCGTTACGCAGGGTAATCTGCGCGGCCTTGACCAGCGCCAGACGCTGAGAACTCAGCTCCGGGTTCTGCTGATCCAGAACCTTGCAATCCCCATAGAAGCTATGAAACAGCTGAGCCAGCCGTGTGATGTAATTGCACATTTTATGCGGCTGACGGGTTCTGGCCGCTTCCGCTACCACCGAGGCAAACTCGTTGATATGCTTCAGCAGATCCAGCTCCTTTTCATGCTGAATCAGCCCGTAGCTGTCCGCCATGGCCAGATCCTGACCCGAGCGCAGAATGGAGCACATCCGGGCATGCGCATATTGCGCGTAGTATACCGGATTTTCGTTGGTCTGGCGTTTTGCCATGTCGATATCAAAATCCATATGCGTGTCCGCCGCCCGGGAAACGAAGAAATACCGCACGGCATCAACGCCGGCTTCTTCTACCAGATCCTTCAGCGCGACCGCCTTACCGGTCCGCTTGGACATCTTGAATTCCTGGCCGTCCTTGACCATCCGGGCCATCTGGATGATATCGATTTCCAGATCATCTCTGTTTTTTCCCAACGCCTGCACCGCTGCTTTCAATCGCGCGATGTAGCCGTGATGATCGGCGCCGAAGAAGTCGATCAGCTTGTCATAACCGCGGTCAAATTTATCCACATGATAAGCGATATCCGGCATCAGATAGGTATTGCTGCCATCGCTTTTCACCAGCACCCGGTCTTTGTCGTCGCCAAAATCCGTCGTCCTCAGCCACAGCGCGCCTTCGCTCTCGTAGGTCATGCCCTGCTGCTTCAGCAGCTGCAGCGCCCGATCCACCATGCCGCGGTCATAGATGCTCTGCTCGCTGGTCCAGACGTCAAACTCCACCCTGAACGCCTTGAGATCTTCCTTCAGCTTGGCCAGTTCCGCTTTCAGACCTTCCTGACGGAAAAACGGGTAGGTTTCCGCTTTATCCTTATGCGCCAGCGAATCGCCGTATTCCGCTTTCAGCGTTTCCGCAATTTTGATCAGATCCGGACCGTGATAACCGTCTTCCGGCACCTCGGCCTGCACCCCGCAAGCCTGCAGGTAACGAGCCTGCAGCGAATTGGCCATGTTGCGGATCTGATTGCCCGCATCGTTGACATAGTATTCCCGGGTCACATCGTAGCCGGCAAAGTTCATCAGCCGGGTCACCGAATCGCCCATGGCCGCGCCGCGGGCATGCCCCGGATGCAGATCTCCGGTCGGATTGGCGGAAACATATTCCACATTGACCTTCAGTCCCTGACCGTCGTTGCTGCGGCCGTAATTTTCATCTTCGCGAAGCACGGTCGCAATCACTTCCGTCAGACTGTCTGACTTCATAAAAAAATTGATGAAGCCCGGTCCGGCAATCTCCGCCTGACGAATGGAACCCTGCTGAAGATCAAGATGATCGATCAGCTGCTGCGCAATCTGCCGCGGATTCTGACGCAGCTGACGGGTCAGCCGCATCGCCGTGTTAGTGGAATAATCCCCGTGCGCTTTTTCTTTCGGTATCTCAATGACGACATCCCCAGCGCTCAGCTGCAGACCAAAAGCCCGGCTGACCGCGTCGATGACGCATTGTTTCAAATTCATTTCAATCTGATTCACGCTTCTGCCTCCTTCAACCACCACTCAAACTGAAAACGCTCCAGCTCGCCGCTGCGATACACCACGCGCCAGCATTCGCTGCTCAGCTCCAGCAGTTCCGTCTGATTTTCAATTTCCAGAACGCCTTCCGCGGTTTCCACCCGCGTTAAAGAACGCTCGTCACGGCGCAGAATCAGTGTGGTATGCGCTTCGCCATAGCGGCGTATCGTCAGCTGATCCTCACCGGCTTCCACCTCCACCCGACACCCGGAGGGCAACGCTTCCCGGTAAGTCAGCCGGCGGTCTTCGCTCAGCTCGCCAACGCCGTCCGCCAGCCGCTGCCGGACGCCGGTATTCATGTCTGTGCGGTAAACCTGTATTCGTTTCTTCTTCGAAATCATCCGTCTTTTTCCTTTATTCCCTATGAATTATAACGGTTGCCCCCGGGAAGTCAATAGACATTTTCAAGAAGTTTAAATTTCTTTCATCCGGCCACAATAATCCTGAGGTGAGCGTCAATGAAAAAGCTGTTGCGAATCGCTTTTTCCCTGCTGATCTGCGGGATGATTTTCCTGCTGGGATTCTATGTCACCGCCTATTTTTCCTACGTTCCGCTGTTAGGAGAAAACAGCCGTGTCCGTCTCTATGATAACCAGGGCAATGTCTTTTATGAATCTTCTTTTCAGAAAAACAGCGAGTGGATCAGCCTGGAAGAAATTCCCCAGACGATGATCGACGCCGTCATTTCCATCGAAGACCGGCGTTTTTACCAGCATGTCGGTTTCGATCCGATTCGCATCGCCAAGGCATTGTTAGTCAACCTGCAGAATCAGGATATTGTGGAAGGGGGCAGCACCATCACCCAGCAGGTTGCCCGCAATCTGTTTCTGACACTGGATCAGACCTGGTCCAGAAAGCTGCAGGAAGCGGTGTACGCTGCCCGGCTGGAAATGCATTTTTCCAAAGATCAGATTCTGGAAACCTATCTCAATACGATCTATTACGGTCATGGCGTATATGGAATCCGCCGGGCGGCGGAATTCTTTTTCGGCAAGGCGTTAGGCGACTGTACGCTGGCGGAAATGGCCATGCTGGCAGGAATTCCCAACGGTCCTTCGCTTTACTCGCCGTTCATTTCCATGGATAACGCCCGCCAGCGGCAGGCCGTCGTGCTGCAGGCCATGGTGGATAACGGCAAGCTGAGCGAGCAGCAGGCGCAGCAGGCCCAAAACCAGCCTGTTCAGCTGGCAGAATTTTCCGCCTCGCAGAAAGTCTATGGTTCCAGCGGATACTACAAGGACGCCGTGCTGCAGCAGGTGCGGGAGATGGGCTTTTTTGAGGAACCTTATCTGGAAAAGGGGCTGAATATCTACACCTGTCTGGATACCGGCATGCAGCAGATCCTGCAGGATGCCGTAGACGACAACATGCCCGCAACCGACCAGCAGGTTGCCGGTCTGATCCTGGAACCTTTTACCTTCGATGTGCTGGCCATGGTCGGCGGCCGGGATTATACCGCTTCCCAATACAACCGGGCGCTCTCTTCCACCCGCCAGGTCGGCTCCACTTTAAAACCGTTACTGTACTACATCGCGCTGCAGCAGGGGTTGTCTCCTTCCTCCACCTTCCTGTCCACCGCTACCCAGTTTCAGATCACGCAGGATGTGACGTATGCTCCGACCAATTATCGGGATGTGTATCCGGAAAAGGAAATCTCCATGATCAACGCGATCGGCGTTTCCGATAACATTTACGCGGTCAAAACCCATCTGTTTCTGGGGGTGGATATGCTGGCGCAGGCACTGGAAGCGTTTGGCATTGAAGATCAGCAGGCGACCGCCGCCATGGCGCTGGGAGCGACCCAGTTCCCGCTGATCGATCTGGCGAAAATCTACAACACCTTCGCCTCGGAAGGGCTGGTGGAGGAACCGGCGCTGATTGAAATGATTACCGATAACGACGGCAACATCCTGTATCAGCGTCAGTGCGAACCCAAACAGCTGCTGCGCCGGGATGAAACGCTGATGCTTTCGCAGATGCTCAGAGCACCGTTTGACATCAAAAACATGGGAGTCATGACGCCTTCTCTTCTCGGTTATGAACCGTATACGACAACCGCGGCCAAATCCGGTTCCAGCGACTGGGACAGCCTGATCGCCGGCTACAATCCGCAGCTGACGGTCGTGCTGTGGAGCGGCTATGATGAAAATGAAAAGCTGGAAACCAATGACGAACGCAAAGTTCCCAAGCTGATCTGGCAGCAGATTTTCAATACGGTGTTTCCGCAGGAACAGCCAGGTCCCTGGTATCAGCTCAGTCCCCAGCTGCAGCAGCGGCGTGTGGATCCCATTACCGGTCTGCCCAGCGACAGCGGCTCGCTGTACTGGTTCCGCAAAACGGACCCGCTGCCTTCCGCTTCTCCCACTGCGGAAGAAAACGCCTATCCGGTAGATGGATAGACGATCTGCCGCAGAGATCGCCGCAGCAAAAAAGAGGAGGTCACGCTGACCCGTTCCGGTGCCGAAGTGCGCATCATTACCAGCGAGGATCGGCTTTCCTGCAGGCAGCGCTGAGCCAGCGCCATCAGCGCTTCCGGACTCAGATGCCAGCGACTGCAGGACGCCAGCGGAAACAAGAAGATTTTCCCCTTCCATTTCAGATAACGCAGCTGCTGGCAAGGCCGGATTCCGTCTGCATCCGGCAGAAGACGCTGAAGCTGATGAGCCTGACCGATCAGCCGCTGGCGTTGTGCGATTGCCTGCGAAGGGTAAGCCAGTATCCGCTGATCCAGAGCCTGGGCTGAGCGGACCAGATCCGGGCGGGTGACAATCGTTCCCGCCTCCATTCCCTCCGCCCGTTCCAGCTGTTCAATCCAGAATTCCAGAAACAGTGCCGGCGGCAGCGAGGCAAAGGAAACGGGCTGAATGCAGGGCGGGGGAACAAGACCGATATCGGTTTTCAGAGCCAGCAGCGTTCTTTTCCTCAAAAAATCGGCCAGCGCCGCGACATCCCCATCCGCCTTGAGCCGGACAAAACCCCCGGCCAGGTACTGCCCTGACTGCCAGAACAGCACGCCGGCCATCGTTTCTTCTTCCTGCTGCCGCAGCAGAAAAAAGCGATGTCGCTTTCCTTTTTGCCATCCCGGATCCAGAAAACGCGGATCTGCCAGAATTCCCCGTTTCGCCAACAGCGCGTACTCCGTTTCCGATACCCATAATTCTTTCATGATCGATCTCCCCTCTGTCAAAAAAAGCAAACTTTTTTGACAGAAGAGTTCAAAGCCAAAACAGCCGGGAAAACTGCTTTTCCCGGCTGTCAGATTAAGTTTCCTCTTTGTGACACAAGAAGTCTCTTTCGCCTCGACCCGCAATCAGATCCTGTCCTTCTTATCCAGATCGCCTTGCCGGTCTTTCTTATTTAATAACGCTGAAGCTGCCGCGGATAATACAGCCGCTGATCGTTGCGGGACTGTCCCTGCACCAGCGCCTCCACAATCTCGGATGCCTGCGACAGTTCCCGGATTTCACCGGTTTCCATCAATACCCAGGCCATGGAGTTCTCCATTCCCTGATAAGGCTGATACGGCCGCTGACGTACTTCATCAGACAACAGGTAGTATTCCGGATCCCAGCCCTGCTCCATCAGAAGACAGCGCAGCCTCTCCCGTTGTCCCTTCTCGCTTAAAGCCTCGTCCTGAAACAGCCGGCGGTCCAGCAGCCGCCCAGCCAGATCGGAAGCGATCGGATCTTCAGACATCCTCAGACAGTTGAACCCGTAATTGCACGCCGGCTCATCCATCAGAAAATGATCCTGAACGCTCACCGGTCCATCCGACAGAAACGGAATCAGAAACGGCAGCCGTTTCAGATCCGGATGATCCTGCCGGGCCATCTGTTTCAGACGGCAGAACAGGCTGGTCAGCATTGCCTCAAAACTGCGGGAGACCGGATGAAAATACACCTGCCAGTACATATGATAACGAGCCATGATGTAATCTTCCACCGAATGCATGCCGCTTTCCTTGACGACCAGTTTTCCCTGCCGTACCCGCAGCGTACGCAAAATCCGTTCCAGATCAAACTCACCGTATTTGGTTCCGGTAAAATAGGCGTCCCGCAGCAGGTAATCCATGCGGTCGGCGTCCAGCTGACCGCTGATCATCTGACTGAGCACCGGGTTGGGATGAGTATGATCGATCACCGACGCCACCTTTTCCGGCAGCGAGGGATCACAGCGTACCAGCGCGTCATGCACCTCAGAAGGTTCCAGAATGATCCGGCGGGTCATCTGTTCGTGATGGGTCATCGTCACCGATTCAAAGGCGTGCGAAAACGGCCCGTGCCCCAGATCATGCAGCAGTCCCGCCAGCATCACCGTGACCTTTTCCTCCTCGCTGAGCCCCTGACGCAGATCCTGAATTTCCTCTACCATCCGGCGGGTAATTTCATACACCCCCAGCGAATGAGAGAAACGGGAGTGTTCCGCCGTATGATAAACCTGAAAGGCGCCGCCCAGTTGACGGATTCGTTTCAGCCGCTGCATAGGCGCGCTGTTGATGCACTCCCAGACCACATTGAGCCGCACATGAATATAGCCGTGAATCGGATCGCGCAAAACCTTGACTTCATTCATCGTTTCCAGCATCGTCTTCCCCCCCTGTCTGTTTGTCTTCATTGTACCTTTTCAGTCATGAAAATACAATTCGACGCTCCAAAACAAGGTATAATGAAAGAAAAAAGGAGGTCATCAATCATGACGACAATCGGATGGATCGGCACCGGCAACATGGCGTCTGCCATTCTGCAGGGAATCGTGCGTCAGAGCCGAGAATTTGAGATGCTGGCATGGTCGCCGCATCTGAAGGAAAAAAGCGGTTTCCCGGCTCAGGCCTGCGCAGACAATGCGGAGGTGGCCCGCCGCAGCGACGTATTGTTTCTGGCTGTCAAGCCCTACAAGATGGAAGAGGTGCTGCATGAAATCGAGAAATCGCTGGCTCCTTCCACGCTGATCATCACCGTGGCAGTAGCGCTGCCGCTGAGCTGGTATCATCAGTATTTGAACGGCAACGCCATCATCCGGGCAATGCCAAACACCTGCGCCCGGGTTCTGGAAGGGTTCACCGCGCTTTGTGCAGACCAGCGGGTCAGCGAAGCTCAGCTGGCGCTGGCACAGCGTCTGTTTGAGATGAGCGGGACGGTGCGGCAAGTCAATGAATCGCAGATGGACATCGTCTCCGCGCTGACCGGCAGTTCTCCGGCCTTGCTGTACATGCTGCTGGAAGCCATGGGAGATATCGGCGTCAAATACGGCTTATCCCGCAGCGAAGCCTACGCCATGGCCGCCCAGGCGATGAAAGGCGCCGGAGCGATGGTTCTGGAAACTCAGACACATCCGGCAATCTTGAAAGATCAGGTCTGCTCCCCTTCCGGCACCACCATCGTCGGGGTTCAGCGAGCGGAGCAGCAGGGATTACGGCAGGCCATGATGCAGGCGTTGGATGCCATCATTGAAAAAACCATGACGTTACGCTAAAAAAAACGGCCACCGCCGTTTTTTTAACAGGATCACACCGGAAACCCGATGAGGGCCCAGCCCGCAAAGCAATCAGGTTCATAGGGTGATAGTGGGAAATTCCCTTTCCTCAACAGACAAGGAGGACCATCCTATGAACAGAATCGAAGTCGAACTTCCTCAGGTTCCGTTGGGCCGACGCTGCCGTATTGTGCGGCTGAATCACCCCGGCGCCATCCGCGCCCGGCTGCTGGAGATAGGACTGGTTCCGGGTGCCGAACTGATTCCGCTGTTTCGCAGCTGGGCCTGGGATCCGACCGCCTACCTGGTTGCAGGTACGGTGATCGCTCTGCGCAACGACGACGCCCGGCAGATCGTGATGGAATACAGCGAGGATCTCTCATGAAGCGCATGACCTCATCCAGCGAAACACGGATCGCCCTGGCCGGCAATCCCAACGTCGGCAAAAGCACGGTTTTCAACGCGCTGACCGGCCTTCGCCAGCACACCGGCAACTGGACCGGCAAAACGGTGGCGCTGGCTTGCGGCACAGCCTGTGTCGGACAGCGGCAGATCACGCTGGTGGATCTGCCCGGCACCTACTCTTTGAATACGGCCAGCCCGGAGGAGGCCATCGCCGCAAAAGCGCTGCTGCTGGAGCCCATCCAGGCGATCATCGTCGTTTGCGATGCTACCGCGCTGCAGCGCAATCTTGTCTTCCTGCTGCAGATCCTGCAGATCACCTCCAGCGTCGTCGTCTGCCTCAACCTGATGGATGAGGCTGAAAAAAAGGGCATTCAGATCGATGTGCAGGCGCTGTCGGAAAAACTGCAGGTACCGGTTATCCCGGCCTCAGCCCGCCAGCGAAGCGGATTGAAGGAAACGCTGGCGGCGGCGGTCAAGCTCGCCGATCAGCCCCGCCGTCCTGCGCTTCGCCTTGACTGGCCGCTGGCGATGCAGCGAGAGATGGATCGCATGGAACAGCAGCTGCAGCAGCTCAATCCCTCGTGGGCCTGCCCCTGGATTGCCTTGCAGCTGATCTGTCATCCTGAATCTGCCCTTTCTCTGCTGCAGAAAACAGGCCGTCTGCGTCAGGTGGATTGTCAGGCGCTGCTGACGCTGGCCAGACGCAGCCAGGCTGTGCTGGAACATGTCTGGCCATCCTTATGGCAGGATTTGCCTGCTCAGCGCTTCCATCAACAGGCGCAAAAAATCGCGTCTGCATGCCGGCATCAGGATCCGCAGCGCATCATGGAAACCGATCGCCGCCTCGACCGGATTCTGCTCAGCCGGCGATTCGGCATTCCGCTGATGTTATTGATGCTGGGTGGGGTGCTGTGGCTTACGCTGGCTGGCGCCAATCTGCCTTCCCAATGGTTATCCTGTTTTCTGTTTTCCCTGGAAGCGCCGCTGGCACAGGGACTGACGCAGCTGGGCTTGCCGCAATGGGGCGTGCGGATGTTGTGTGAGGGGATGTATCGTTCGGCGGCGTGGGTGGTTTCGGTAATGTTACCGCCCATGGCCATCTTCTTTCCGCTGTTCACCTGGCTGGAAGAGCTGGGCGTGCTGCCGCGCATCGCTTTCAATCTCGATCATCTGTTTGCCAAAGCCCGAACCTGCGGCAAACAGGCGCTGACCGTGTGCATGGGATTGGGATGCAACGCGGTCGGGGTCACCGGATGCCGCATCATTGATTCGCGCCGGGAACAGCGTATCGCCATCCTGACCAACAGCTTCATTCCCTGCAACGGACGCTTTCCGACGCTGATTACGCTCATCAGTCTGTTTCTGGCCGGCTCGCAATCCGGCTGGATGGCGTCGCTGCGCTGCGCGGGGCTGTTGTTGCTGGCGATTCTGATCGCGCTGGCAATGACTTTTCTGATCAGCCGTCTGCTGTCGGCAACCGTGCTGAAGGGTTTGCCTTCCTCGCTGACGCTGGAGCTGCCTTCCTACCGCCCACCGCAGCCGGGAAAAGTTCTTCTGCGCTCGCTGCGGGAGAAAACCGTCTTGGTTCTGGGACGGGCGATCAGCGTAGCCGCGCCAGCCGGATTGCTGCTGTGGCTGATGGCCAATACCTGCATCAACGGACAGATGCCGTTAGTCTGGGCCAGCTCGGCGCTGGATCCGCTGGGACGGCTGCTGGGCATGGACGGCGTCATCCTGCTGGCCTTTATTCTTGGTTTCCCGGCCAACGAAATCGTCATGCCGATCATCATCATGGCCTATCTGTCCCAGGGGGCGCTGGCGCCCATGGACAACCTGGCCGCGATCAGAGAATTGCTGAGCGCTCAGGGATGGACCACGCTGACCGCGTTGTGTACGATGTTGTTTGTTCTGTTTCACTGGCCATGCTCCACTACCTGCCTGACGATCTGGAAGGAAACCGGCAGTCTGCGCTGGACTCTGGCGGCGATCGCATTGCCGGCGGCCTGCGGATGTCTATGCTGCGCGCTGGTCGCGATGATCGGACGGCTGTGGATGTAATCAGACGCTTTCTTTTCCCCTTTTTACGGCGACAGTAACCGAAATTCTGCTTACGCATCAACGGGCTGAAACGACAGCCCGTTTTTTTGAGCAGGACAACCCCGTTCACCCGGTTCAACGCGGATCGCAAACCAGGCGCGTTTTCCATCGGAAAAAGCGAAAAGAGCCGTCCCTGACCACCGGTCAGACAGATTTTCCCATCGCTTTCCCCTTTCCTTTCTCCATTGCCTCTTTACCGTATTTTAACTGAAGGACAATTTTTCCTTAACAATGCCCTGCTACAATTCTCTACGTCTTGAAGAAGACAAAAGGAGAAAACAAAAGAGATGAAAAAACTGATTTCAATCGGGCTCAGCACGCTGCTCCTTGCGGGGCTGGCGGCTTGTTCCTCTTCGACTCCGAGCGAATCTGAGACGGCCGCGCCCAGTGCCGCTGCTGAAAAAAATGAACTGGTCATGGCATTGGCTGTGGATCCGGATGGTCTGGATCCGCAGCGGACTACCGCAGCCAGCACCTTCCAGATTACCAACAACATTTATGAACCGCTGCTGACAGTGACAGACCAGGGTGAGCTGACCGGCGCGCTGGCGGATTCCTGGGAAGTCAGCGAAGATGGTCTGACGCTGACCTTCACTTTGCGTGAAAACGCGCAGTTCTCCAACGGCAATCCATGCGACGCCGAAGCGGTCATCGCTTCCTTCCAGCGCCTGAAGGCCGAGGACAGCCCGCGGGCGGCGGACTACGCCAACATCGTTTCCATGGAAGCGGCCGATGAGCGGACTGTGGTCTTCACCACCGAAACGCTGGATGTCGCCGCCCTGTCTTCCTTCGCCTATCCATGGGCCGCGATCGTGGATGTCACTGTCGCCGATACGCTGACCAATCAGCCGGTAGGTACCGGGCCTTACACGCTCAATCAGTGGATTCCGCAGCAGTCGCTGTCACTGACCCGCAACGAAACCTATCCGGGTACAGTCAACATCGACAACATTGAATTCCGGATGATGCCGGACGCCGCTTCGCAGATTTCCGCTTTCCAAAACGGCGAACTGGATATCATCTCCGTTTCCGGCGATCAGGTGGCCGCTTTCGAAAACAATCCGGACTACAACGTCATCCAGGCTCCGGCCAATTCGCTGCAGCTGATGGCGATGAATCTGGACAACGAAGCGCTGGCGGATGTGCGCGTCCGGCAGGCGATCAACTACGCTGTCGATAAGGACGCGCTGATTGAAACCGTCTGGTGGGGCTACGGACAGAAGATCGGTTCTCATTATCCGACGGTACTGAAAGAATATGTGGATCACAGTGAAGATTATACCTATGATCCGGATCGCGCCCGCGAGCTGCTGAATGAAGCCGGCTATAGCGACGGTCTGACGCTGCAGATGTATCTGCCGCAGAATTACACCGCTTATGTCAACGCCGGTCAGGTCATCGCCGATCAGCTGGAACAGGTAGGCATTCATTGCGAAATTACGATTGTGGAATGGGCAACCTGGCTGAGCGATGTGTATACCAACCGTCAGTACGATCTGACCGTTGTCGGTCATACCGGACGGCTGGATCCGTATGTCCTGCTGGCCCGCTATGATTCCCAAAGCGGAGAAAACTATTTCAACTACAGCAATCCGGAAGTGGATCAGCTGCTGAGCGATTATCAGTCGGAACAGGACGAGGCAGTAAGAACTCAGATCGTCCAGCAGATTCAGGCCATCCTGGCGGAAGAAGTTCCTGCCCTGTACATCCAGGATCCGATTTCACTCTATGTCACGCAGAGCGACGTCGAGGGATTTACCACCTATCCGATCGATATCTACGAAATGAAGAACGTTCGTTTCGTTCAGTAATCGCAGGAAATTCCGGCCTGAACCTTCCTGGTTCAGGCTTCTCTTTTATCCGCTGCCCCACTAAGGGACTAGAAAGGAAGTAGTTCATGATCAAAATCTTCGGCAAACGGCTGATCAGCGCCCTGGCAGTGTTGCTGGTCGTTTCCCTGATTACCTTTTTTGTACTCAAATGGATTCCCGGCGATCCGGCGCAGCTGATTCTGGGCACGGAAGCCTCCCAGGAAAGCCTGGAAGCGCTGCGGGAATCCATGGGACTGAATCTGCCATGGACAACGCAGTACTGGAACTGGCTTGTCAATCTGTTTCACGGCGACTGGGGCTCCTCCTATATTTACGGGGAAAGCGTCCGTACGCTGATTCTGCAGCGGCTGCCGGTCACCTTTTCCGTCACGATCTTCTCGATGGTCATCGCCGTTCCCTTGTCCGCGCTGATCGGTATTCTGGCCGCTCTGTTCAAGGACAGTCCGTTCGATGTGCTGTCCCGCTCTTTGATGCAGCTGGGCACCGCCATTCCTTCTTTCTGGCTGGGCATGATTTTCATGATCGTCTTCGCGGCGCAGCTGAAATGGTTCCCGGTGACCGGTTATACACCGCCTTCCGAAGGATTCTTCGCTTTTCTTCACAGCATCGCCCTGCCTTCCATCATCCTGGCGATCGGTGAAATGGGCGTGCTGATCCGGCTGTTCCGCTCTTCGATGCTGAGCGCTCTGCAGCAGGATTTCATGCAAAGCGCTCAGGTCAAGGGCCTGCCGCGGGCCATGGCCATCGTCAAATACGCGCTGCGCAGCGCCATCATCGCTCCGATCACGGTCATCGGCAACCAGACTGCCAAGCTGTTTGGCGGTACGGTGATCATTGAGACAATTTTTGCGCTGCCGGGAATCGGACGACTGTTACTGACTTCCGTGGAACAGCGGGATATCGAGCTGCTGCAGGGCATCGTCCTGTTTATCACTTTCATGGTCGTGTTCATCAATCTGATCACCGATCTGCTGGTCGCGGCCGCCAATCCGCTGATCCGCATGGAAACCGGAGGGAAAGAGTCATGAAGAAGAAAAAAATTACTGTGATCCTGGGAGCCATCCTGATCAGCATCATTCTGCTTTTGTGTGTTGTTTCCTTTTTCTGGCTGCCGTTTGATCCTGACCGCATGGATACCGCCAACCGCTTCGCGCTGCCTTCCATGACACATCTGCTGGGAACCGATCAGTTCGGCCGGGATGTGCTGAGCCGGATTATGATCGCCTCCCGCTCGGCGTTGTTGGTCGGTTTGTGTTCGGTCAGCGTCGGCGCCTTGATCGGTCTGGTCGTCGGTGCGATCGCGGCGATGTCCGGTCCGCGGCTGCAGTCGCTGATCATGCGTGTCATCGACGGCTTTATGGCCTTCCCGGGCATTCTGCTGGCGATGATGCTGGTGGCCGTGCTGGGCAAGGGACAGATCAATGCCGTTATCGCTATCGGAATTTTCATGATTCCTTCCTTTTCCCGGCTGGTCTACTCCATGATTCTGGAAAACAAAACCCGCCTGCATATCAAGGCCGCCCGCAGCTATGGCTGCGGACCGGTGCGCATCGTTGTCAGTCACATCTTCCCGGACATGCTGCCGCGGCTGATCACGCAGTTTTCCTCTTCCATCGGCGGAGCGATCCTGACTGAATCGTCGCTGTCTTTTCTTGGGCTGGGAATTCAGCCGCCTTCTGCCAGCTGGGGTATGATGCTCAGCGAAGCCCGGCAGTATGTGCTGTCCTATCCGTTCATCGCCATCGCGCCTGGCGTCGTGCTGTTGGTCGCCGTGCTGGGATTCAACCTGCTGGGCGACGGGCTGAATGACCGGCTGGTACAGCGGGGAGGCCGGGCATGAGCGCCCCGGTATTGCAGCTGCAGGGCTGCACCGTCACCGATGCCCGCGACAACGTGCTGATTCACGACGTTTCGCTTTCTGTCGGCGCGCATGAATGCGTCGGCATTATCGGTGAGTCGGGATCGGGCAAGACGATGACCGCCCGGGCCATCCTGGGGCTGTTGTCCAAGGATCTGAAGCTGAGCGCGCGGCAGATGTCGTTATGTTCCCAGGATCTTCTGACAATGAATGAAAAACAGAAGCGCGCCGTTATCGGACAGGAAATCGGCTTTGTTCCGCAGAACACGGTAGCCTACCTGCATCCGCTGATCCGCATCCGCAATCAGATTGCCGATGGGTTTGTCCAGGCCGGGCGGGGCACCCGTCAGCAGGGACAGGCAAAAGCGGAACAGCTGTTGGCTTCGGTTGGCATCCGCGATCCGAAACGGGTGATGAACAGCTATCCGGGACAGCTTTCCGGCGGCATGCGGCAGCGGGTCAACATCGCCATGGCGCTGATGTGCGATCCGCAGCTGATCATCGCGGATGAGCCGACAACCGCGCTGGACTGCATCGTTCAGCAGCAGGTGACCGAGCTGTTCTTCCAGCTGCATCAGCAGCGCAACACCGCGATTCTGATGATTTCGCACAACCTGACCATGCTGAAAAAATACTGCGACCGCATCATCGTCATGTATGCCGGTCAGATCGTGGAAGCGGCCAGCGCTCAGGAAATTTTTGACCATCCTCATCACCCGTACACCCGGGCGCTGATCTCCGTGATTCCGCGTCTGGATCAGGATCCGAACGTGCCGCTGACGGAGATTCCGGGTTATGTGCCGGAAAAGAATCGCGGCCGGACGAGCTGTCTGTTCGCCGATCGCTGCGCGCATTGTCAGCCGCAGTGCCGCCAGCCGCTGCAGTTCAGCGATGCTCTGCCGCATTTTTCGCGGTGCATTCTGCAGGAAGGAGGAATGGCAGGATGAAGGAAATCATTCTTGAAGGAAAACAGATCGTCAAAGACTTCGCGCTGAAAAAGGAAGTCTTCTGGGAAAAAAAGAAAACGCTGCGGGCTGTCGCCGGCGTGGATGTGCAGCTGGGCCGGGGACAGACGATCGGCATCGTCGGAGAAAGCGGCAGCGGCAAGTCTACCCTGGGGGAAATCCTGGGCGGGCTGCAGAACCCGACGCAGGGCTGCGTTCTGTATCGGGGAGTGGACCTGCGTCAGATGGACCGCCGCCAGCGGCGGCAATATCGCCGCAACATTCAGTTCATCTTCCAGAATCCAAAGGAATCGATGAATCCGTATTTCACTATTGAGAAAATTCTGACTGAGCCGATGAAACTGCTGGATGAACAGTTTACGCCGGCCTATGCCCGGCAGAAAATTCTCGACATCCTGCCGCAGGTCGGCATGGAGCCGGACTGCATCCGCAAATATCCGCACGAACTGTCCGGCGGGCAGTGTCAGCGGATTGCCATTGCCCGGGCGCTGCTGCTTAACCCGGAGGTGATCGTCTGCGATGAATGCGTCTCCGCGCTGGATGTTTCCGTTCAGGCGCAGATTCTGAATCTGCTGAAGTCCCTGCAGCGCCGCTATGGAACGAGCTATCTGTTTATCTCTCACGACATGGGAGTGATTCATTACATGTCGGATTATGTGCTGGTGATGGTGGGCGGACAGGTAATCGAGCAGGGTGACGGAGTTCAGGTCATGCGTCATCCATCCCAGGCCTACACGGCCCGGCTGATTCGCAGCTCACTGTTTGCGGAGGATTCGTTATGCGCTGCACTGTAATCGGAAGCTGGGGCGGCTGCTGCCGCAAAGAGGAAGCGTGTTCGAGTGTGCTGCTGAGCCATGACGGTTTCCCTTTTCTGCTGGATTGCGGCAGCGGGGTGCTCAGCGTGCTGCAGAACGTGCTGGATCTCAATGATCTGCATCACATTTTTCTGTCGCATTATCATTTTGATCATTACAGCGATGCCGGCAGCGCCATCTACGCCCGGCTGGTCAACACCCAGATCGGAAAAACAGATCAGAAACTGCATTTCTACGCGCTGGATGATCAGCACAAATTCCCGGAACTGACCTGGGATCCGTATTCGCAAGCCACCGCCATCACTGCAGACAGCGTGCTGCACATCGGTCCGTTTACCTGTACGTTTCTGAAAACAAAGCATCCCGTTGACTGTCTGGCAATTCGAGCAGAAGCGGGCGGGCAGTGCGTCGTCTATACTGCCGATACCGCCTTTTTCCCGGAATTGATCGACTTTGCAAGGGGAGCGGATCTGCTGATCAGCGAATGCAGCCTGTATGCCGGAGGGCATGGCGAACGGGCGGGACACATGACGAGCGAACAGGCGGGTCAGCTGGCGCAGCAGGCAGGTTGTCCGCGGCTGCTTCTGACCCATCTGCCGCTGTATGGCGATCTGGATCAGCTGCGAATTCAGGCTCAGCAGCATTTTCACGGTCAGCTGCTGATGGCAAAAAAACTGATGACCCTGGATTGGGAGGAAAAGTAAATGAAACAACTTCAGCTTGTACTGGTTCGTCATGGCTATTCCTTGGGCAATGAGCAGCATCTGTTGAGCGGATGGAGCGATGTGCCGCTGACGGATTTCGGCCGGCAGCAGCTGCGTCAGCTGCGGCTGAGCGCAGAATATCCTGCGACGGAACAATATTACAGTTCCGATCTGTGCCGCTGTACGGAAACCTTTCATCTGCTGTACGATGGCCGGGCATCCTTGAACGGACTGCTGCCTCAGTTTCGGGAAATCTATTTCGGTTCGCTGGAAAACAGCCGTGAAACAGAGGTTTCCTCACGCCAGTTTTTCTCTGCCTGGCTCAGCGGTCAGCCCACTGGCGATGGGGAGAGCTTTGAGACTTTCCGCACGCGGATCATGAACGCGCTGACCAGCCTGATTCGCTGCTGCCGTGAGGAAAAAGTCAGCAGTGTCACCGTCGTCACGCATTCCGGCGTCATCCGCACACTGCTTTTGACGCTGCGCCATCTGGAACCCACGGCGTTCCCTACTCTTTCGACGCCAAACGGACTGGGGTACATTCTGACGCTGGATATTTCCCAATCCCAGCCTCAGCTGATCCATGATGAACCCATTCCGGTTCGCTCTTCCCTTGCCGCTTCCGACCCTTCGAGAAAAAAGCGCGACCTGCAGCCGGCCAAAGGCTGAAGCGTCGCGTTTTTTCTGCAATAAGAGAAGAAAAAGGAAACAGAAACAAAGAAATATCCAGCACAGGCCGGATACAGTACGAAAAAACAGGGAACACTGACAGCGGAAGGTGACCGCATGTTTTATTTTCTTGAGCTTTTGCTGTACAGCGGATTTCTGATTCTGGATGGAACAGGACGGGGCGGGCTGGAAAGCGATCTGTGGAAATGGATTGCCGTGTTGGGATGTTTTCTGCAGGGATTGCGCCTTTCTCCCTCTTTTTCACGCGATTCACACTGTCTGACGCTGATGCTGGCGGCGGCGACATCAGGCGATCTGTTTCTGTTGTTTTCGGATTTCCCGGATGTGGGACTGATCTTTTTCCTTCTATTTCAGACCATGTTCAGTTTTCTTCTGAAAGGTGGTTTCTGGGGCGCGGGGATCAGCGGCACAATCATGCTGATCATGGCTGCTATGGGAAAAGGGACGCCGGTTCTGATACTGGCGGCAGGGTACGGGGGCTGGCTGATATGCAATCTGATTTTCTCATGGCGGCGCTTTTTTCAGCAGCGCATTCCGCTGGCTCTGGCAGTAGCCTGTTTTCTGCTGGCGCTTTGCGATCTGCATGTCGCCCTGTTCTTTCTGTATCCGGATGTCTTCTGGTTTGCGATGGCCCGGTGGCTGTTCTATCTGCCCTGTCTGGTGCTGCTGGTTGCCGTCATTCAGCGTCTCGCAAAGTCAGCCAGGCAAAAGGCTTTCCCACTGCGGCTGCCGCTGATGATCGCTTCCGCTGCGCTGTCAGCGGACGATGCCGGCAAGTCTGACGGAAACCTTTCGCGATTTCAACAATGATTTTTGTGTTTTTTCATCAGATCGGCTAGGAAGCCGGCGTCAAATCATGTACCATAATAAACAGAGGTGAAACCACAATGGAAAGAAAAGAAATTGCCGTTCAGGATACATGGGATCTGAGCGGATTGTTTGCGGATCAGAGCCAGTTTGACGCCGCGGAAGCGGAAATCCGGCGGCTGCTGGAACAGCTTGTCAAACGGCAGGGAGTCATCACCGAAAGCCGCGAGGCTTTCATTGAGTTTATGGATCTGCAGGAAACCTTGCAGCGCCAATGTGAAAATGTGGCCGTATACGCCCAGATGCGGGCGGATGTGGAGCCGGAAGACCCGCAGGTTCAGCAGAATCTTGCCCGCTCCGCCGCACTGATCAACCAGGTGGCTGCCGCGACAACGTTTGTCGATCAGGAACTGATTGAACATCAGAAAGTGGTGGAAACGTATCTGTCAGCGGAAGACTGCGCGGATTATCGTTATCCGATTGAAGAACTTTTCCGCACGATTCCACACCGGCCGGATGCTCAGACTGAACAGCTGCTGGCGCAGATGAAGGATCTGTTCCAGAATCCGGAAAAAACATTCAAGGCCTTTGTTCCGGAATTTCAGCCGGTCATGGTCGAGGGCCGGGAAGAATTTTTAAATCAGGCTATTATGAATCAGCTGCTGCATCATAAAGATCGCGAAGTGCGCCGGCAGGCTTTCGAAAACTTTTATGAGCAATATCGACGCCATCAGAACGTTTTCTGTTCCACGCTGATCGGTCATGCCCAGGGACAGGTGCTGCAGGCCCGGCTGCATCATTTTTCCGGCGCGCTGGAAGCCAGCTTGTTCGAGGATGGGGCGGATCCGGCTTTGTTTCAGCAGGTACTGGACATGGCCAACCAAAAATATCATGCCGCTTTCTGGCGCTACAATGATCTGAAAAAGAAGTGGATGGGTTTGGAAGATCTGACCAGTTACGATCTGAATGTTCCGCTGGTTCAGGCGGTGGAGGCTCATTATGATCTGGATTCATGTTTTGAAATTCTGGATCAGGCGCTCTCTCCGTTAGGCGAGGAATACCGGGCGCTGCTGAAACGGGCCCGCTCTGAGCGCTGGATTGATTTCTATCCGCATCAGGGAAAACGGGGCGGGGCTTATTCCTGGGGCACCTACGACTCCAATCCGTTTGTTCTGACCAACTTTACCGGCGGTTACGATTCGCTGAGTACGCTGGCTCATGAGCTGGGACATTCCATGCATTCCTATTTTTCACATCGGGCGAATCGTCCGATGCTGGCGGAATACCGTATCTTTGTGGCCGAAGTGGCGTCTACTGTCAATGAAGTGCTGCTGAACCGGTACATGCTGCAGCAGAACGAAGATCCAGCGATGCGGGCTTCCCTGCTGTACAACATGCTGGAACAGTTAGTGGGGACGCTGTACCGGCAGCCGATGTTCGCTCAGTTTGAGGTGTGGCTGCACCAGCAGCTGCAGCAGGGCAAGGCTTTGTCTTCTTCGGATCTGACTTCATATTATCTGAAACTGACGCAGGAATACTATGGACCAGCGGTGAAAGTTCATGAGCTGGAGAAGTACAAATGTTATTCTGTCCCGCATTTCTATTACAACTTCTATGTTTATAAATATACCGTAGGAATGTCGGTGGCGCTGTCCTTCGCTTCGCGGATTCTTAAAGGGGATGTACAGGATTATCTGCGCTTTTTGACCCGTGGCGGCAGCTGTGCTCCGATCGATCAGCTGATCGAGGCTGGAGCTGATCCGCGTAAGGAGCAGGTGTATGAAGATGCCTTCCGCTATTTTGAACAGACCTTGAATGAATTCGAGCGGCTGATGCAGGGATAAGCTCTGAGGGTGGTGAATATGATTAAGTACACGGGCGAGGTCAGGGAATTTGTCGAAAAAAATCTGTCTGCTGATCTTCTTCAGGTTGAAGACGCGGACGAACTCCTGCTTGCTATCGACAAGTGGATGCTTATTCACTGCTTTAGTGGACCTCTCGATGAACCAAACAAGTTTTACGACGAAGCTCAAAGGATTTATGACACTGTTTTGTTTTTGAATGATGAAGAATAAGCAAGGGTCTGTGACAGATAAATCAAGAAAAAAATGCGACGATCGATATGTACCCTCCAAACTGGACTATCCAGTAAAGAGGGTATTTTTAATAAAGTATAGCTGGAAATTCTCTGTAAGGATTCCGTTAGTCGATAGATTAAGCACAGATCAATTTTACAAGATTCCTTATTTTGATATTTGGCTGTACATTCCATCGATACGATTAAGCACAGATCAATTTTACAAGATTCCTTATTGCCCAGGTTGCTCATGCAATCCAGGCAGAGGATTAAGCACAGATCAATTTTACAAGATTCCTTATTAATCAGAACGAACGCTACTACATTGAGCTGGATTAAGCACAGATCAATTTTACAAGATTCCTTATTAGCTCTTGCCAATAACCGCTCCATTTCTTCGATTAAGCACAGATCAATTTTACAAGATTCCTTATTCAATCAGCGCTTGTCTGATCGTCGCGTCGTGATTAAGCACAGATCAATTTTACAAGATTCCTTATTGCGCTGAATCAAATCGTTTAAGTAAAGATCGATTAAGCACAGATCAATTTTACAAGATTCCTTATTGACAAAATCGAACGATTAAAAAAGGATCTTCGATTAAGCACAGATCAATTTTACAAGATTCCTTATTACTCAGAAGAAGAGCTTTCCGGGATGCTTTGATTAAGCACAGATCAATTTTACAAGATTCCTTATTCGCGGTTGGTGTAACATTTTACGACATGGAGATTAAGCACAGATCAATTTTACAAGATTCCTTATTTTCAGATTTAGTGCAGATTTGCGCAGAAAAGATTAAGCACAGATCAATTTTACAAGATTCCTTATTATTCGGAGGAAGAGCTTTCCGGAATGCTTTCGATTAAGCACAGATCAATTTTACAAGATTCCTTATTTATAAAGCGGCAGGAGAGGCGGACATCCTGGATTAAGCACAGATCAATTTTACAAGATTCCTTATTAAAAAAATTTCAGCTGACGGGTTTATTCGAGATTAAGCACAGATCAATTTTACAAGATTCCTTATTTGCCTGCTTACCACGATCCCATGACGGTTTGATTAAGCACAGATCAATTTTACAAGATTCCTTATTATACAGTTATGTAACACGGATGCTAAATGGGATTAAGCACAGATCAATTTTACAAGATTCCTTATTGCTACTGTTGCGATTTCCTCGGTAATGTCAGATTAAGCACAGATCAATTTTACAAGATTCCTTATTCAATGAAAATTGAAAATCATTTTCGAATTCGATTAAGCACAGATCAATTTTACAAGATTCCTTATTCAGTTCTTTCATCACATCGACGGCGATTTGGATTAAGCACAGATCAATTTTACAAGATTCCTTATTAACGCCAACCGGCATACCGTAAGATGCAAGATTAAGCACAGATCAATTTTACAAGATTCCTTATTTTTTTGTCAGCCAATTTAGCCAGATTTTCCGATTAAGCACAGATCAATTTTACAAGATTCCTTATTTTCCAAATTCAGCAGCTTTTTTTAACACATGATTAAGCACAGATCAATTTTACAAGATTCCTTATTCTATGAAAAACTGGGAATCGAAGCAAGCGCGATTAAGCACAGATCAATTTTACAAGATTCCTTATTGCACGTTGGCTGCGGAAAGTGAGTACTGTCGATTAAGCACAGATCAATTTTACAAGATTCCTTATTCCGCGGGTTGTCGATCACCACGCACCCTTCGATTAAGCACAGATCAATTTTACAAGATTCCTTATTCTTTTGTTCGTGTGCAAGCCGTCCCGCCAGGATTAAGCACAGATCAATTTTACAAGATTCCTTATTCCACAAAAGTGGACGACGTCAACCATGACCGATTAAGCACAGATCAATTTTACAAGATTCCTTATTCGGTGGCCTGCTCTTCCTGATACGGCTTGAGATTAAGCACAGATCAATTTTACAAGATTCCTTATTATCACGACCGGCACCATGCAGGCCAACGTGGATTAAGCACAGATCAATTTTACAAGATTCCTTATTCAGGGCGAGCCTTTCTACATGGAGGGCGGCGATTAAGCACAGATCAATTTTACAAGATTCCTTATTTCCGTCTGGGTCTTTTTATTTCGAGGCGATGATTAAGCACAGATCAATTTTACAAGATTCCTTATTCGATTGTTACGATGACCCCGATCACACCCCGATTAAGCACAGATCAATTTTACAAGATTCCTTATTAAAAGAAGAAATCGCCTGTTTGCCAGCGTCGATTAAGCACAGATCAATTTTACAAGATTCCTTATTGGCGCTGGGTGGCGGCGCGATCAAGGTCTGGATTAAGCACAGATCAATTTTACAAGATTCCTTATTCAGTAAATCGAGATAAAGACTCTGTTGACGATTAAGCACAGATCAATTTTACAAGATTCCTTATTCAACGTATTTACGCGCAAATTTGCCGATAAGATTAAGCACAGATCAATTTTACAAGATTCCTTATTCGCAAAGGTTCAATTTTTCATCCTTCCTGTGATTAAGCACAGATCAATTTTACAAGATTCCTTATTCTTGCGCTCGTGTTATCTTGGCGTCAATGTGATTAAGCACAGATCAATTTTACAAGATTCCTTATTAATGTTCTATTGTATT
Organism: uncultured Holdemania sp.; assembly: GCA_904395815.1. Taxonomy (GTDB): domain Bacteria; phylum Bacillota_I; class Bacilli_A; order Erysipelotrichales; family Erysipelotrichaceae; genus Holdemania. The sequence continues at coordinate 99 of CAJFOC010000024.1, read as the reverse complement.
TAGTAAACTTTTCGGATTAAGCACAGATCAATTTTACAAGATTCCTTATTATTTAACAATATCTTTCCTCAGAATTCCCTTTTTTTTTCGACTCTTTTA